>CATXJW010000011.1 GCA_958370325.1 uncultured Collinsella sp.
AAAAAGCCCAGACCACCAAGCGGTCCGGGCTTAATAAACGATGGTGCTCCATGGCGGATTCGAACCGTCGACCTTGGGATTAGAAGTCCCCTGCTCTATCCAACTGAGCTAATGGAGCAAATAACCGCACGCCCAAGCAAGCGCAAACCTGTCAGGCGCAAGTAATTATAACCTAGTTAAACTGCTCGCGGTACGCCTTGCAGACCCCATCGACCGGGCCGTCCATGCGAAGGTCACCCTTCTCAATCCAAACTGCACGCTGGCAGATGCGCTCAACCTGCTCCATGGAGTGCGAAACGAACAGAACCGTCACGTCGCCGCTCTGGATAAAGTGCTGGATGCGGGCCTCGCACTTCTGCTGGAAGAACACATCACCGACGGACAGCGTCTCGTCAACGATCAGAATATCGGGCTCGGTAATCGTCGCGATTGCAAAGGCGATACGCGCCACCATGCCCGAGGAGAAGTTCTTAAGCGGCATATCGACAAAGTTCTGCAGCTCAGCGAACTCGATAATGCCGTCAAAGTTGGCGTCGATGAACTCCTTGGTATAGCCGAGCAGGGCGCCGTTCAGATAGATGTTCTCGCGGGCGGTCAGCTCGGGGTCAAAGCCGGCGCCAAGCTCAATCAGCGGCGCGATGTTACCGTGCACCTTAACGCTGCCCTCGCTAGGCTCAAGCACGCCAGCAATAATCTTGAGCATCGTAGACTTGCCGGAACCATTGGTGCCGACCAGACCCACGACCTCGCCGCGATGAATATCAAACGAGATATGCTTAAGCGCCCTAAACTCCTCAAAGAACAGCTCGTGCTTGGCAAGCTTAATGAAGTACTCCTTGAGGTTGGTCAGCGACTCGGACGCCATGTTAAAGATCATGGTGACGTCGTCGACCTCGACAGCCAGAGGCTGCTCGCTGTAATCAACAACAGATTCAGTCATCACAGCACTCCTTAGATGTAGAGAATAAATTTGCGCTCGGACTTATGGAACACGGTATAGCCAATAATAAGCGCAAGAACCGCCCAGGCAACGCACATACCAAACGTCATGAGCGAGGGCGTAGTCTGGAACAGAAAGATATCGCGCATAAACTGCAGGTAGTTGAACATGGGGTTCGCATACATCAAGATACGCACGAGATGCGGCATTTGCGCAATATAGTCAGTCGTCCAGAAGATGGGCGTAATGTAAGTCCACGCCGTAATGACGACGCTCCATAGATGCATAACGTCGCGGAAAAAGACCGTAAGAGCAGAGAGCATCATGCCCAGGCCCATGCAGAAGCACATAAGCAGCAGCAGGCAAACCGGCAGCAGAATGAGGTGCCAAGAAGGCATAACGCGGAACCACAGCATGACGATGGCGACGGCGACCAGCGAGAAGGCAAAGTTGACCAGCGAGAAGAGCACCTTCTGTACCGGGAAGACCCAGCGGTGCACCTTAACCTTCTTGAGCAGAGGGGCAGCGCCCACGATAGACGTCAGGGCCTGGTTCGTAGACTCGGACATGACGGCAAAGGTAATGTTACCCACGATCAAGTACAGCGGGTACATCTCGGGCGTCATTGAGCCATTGCGGCCCTGGCCAAAAATCGTCGAGAACACGATGGCCATGACGATCATCATCAGCAACGGATTGAGCACCGACCATGCGACACCCAGAACGCTACGGCGATACTTGATCTTAAAATCCTTGGTAACCAGCTGACGAAGGATAAACGCATCCTTCTCAAATTCGTTCTTAGCAAACGTCGCAGGCAGACTGCGAGTTTCTTGTTGCTTTGTCTGATCCGACACGGATGCAACTCCTTTACTCGTAATCGTTGACAAACGAACAGTATAGACCCGACGGCCATGCAAACGATTCGCGCAACAAAACTGGAGAACTAACCCACATCTTAGGATGCCAAGCCCAAACGGCTATACTTTCAGGGATTGAATGTATAAGGAGCATTGAGTGAATTCTGAATCCATCGCCGTCATCATCCCTTGCTACAACGAAGCCCTCACGATCGGCAAAGTCATCGACGACTTTCACCGCGAGCTTCCGCAAGCGACGGTCTATGTCTATGACAACAACTCGTCGGACGATACTTCACGCATCGCCACCGAGCACGGCGCCACGGTCCGCTTTGAGCCCCGTCAGGGAAAGGGCAACGTGTGCCGCCAGATGTTTCGCGATATCGACGCCGATTGCTACCTGATGGTCGACGGCGACGACACCTATCCCGCCGAGGCTGCCAAAGCCCTCTGCGAGCCCATCCTTAACGGCACGGCCGACATGACCGTAGGCGACCGCCTTTCCAACGGCACCTACGCCGAGGAGAACAAGCGTGCCTTCCACGGCTTTGGCAACAATCTGGTCCGCGCCATGATCAAGTGGATCTATGGCTACAGCTTCGATGACGTCATGACCGGCTACCGCGCCATGAGCCGCCCGTTCGTCAAAACCTTCCCCGTGCTTTCCGAGGGCTTCCAGATCGAAACCGAGCTCTCGATCCACGCCGTCGACCACCGCTGGCGCATCAAAGATGTGCCCATCGAGTACCGCGACCGTCCGGAAGGCTCCGAGTCCAAGCTCAATACCGTCAGCGACGGCATTAAAGTCGTTGCGATGATCGGCACGCTGTTCAAGGACTACCGCCCGCTGAAGTTTTTCAGCCTCGTCGCGCTTCTGTTTGCGGTGATCGGCCTCGTCCTGGGCATGCCCATCGTTGTCGAGTATTTCCAGACCGGCCTCGTTCCGCGCTTCCCCACCGCCATGCTTGCTGCATCGTTTATGTTCCTGTGCGGCCTGAGCCTTGCGACCGGATTCATCCTGGATTCCGTGGCAAAGGTCGAAAAAAAGCAGTGGGAGGTCAACGTGTACAGCAAATACGCCTACGACGACCAGCTCGGCCACCCCACTTCCAAGCCAAGCGAGAGGTAAACCACCATGCCGCTCATCTCCATCGTCGTGCCGTGCTACAACGAGCAGGAATCACTTCCGATCTTTCTCAAAGAGCTCGATGGCGTCGTTCGCATCATGACCCAGCAAGACCCCGGCATTTCCTTTGAGACAGTCCTCATCGACGATGGCTCGGCAGACAAAACGCTCGCCGTCATGAAGCCAGAAGCCGCGGCGGCGCATCCATACGCCATCCGCTGGCACTCTTTCTCGCGCAACTTTGGCAAGGAGGCGGCACTACTCGCCGGACTCCAGCACGCAAAGGGCGACTATGTCGCCACCATGGATGCCGACATGCAGGACCCGCCCTCGCTCCTGCCGCAGATGTACGAGATCTTGCAGACCGAAGACTACGACAACGTCGCCACGCGTAGGACCACCCGCGAAGGCGAGCCTCCCATCAGGTCGTTCTGTGCCCGTATGTTCTACAAGATCATCAACCGCATTTCCAAGGCCGACATCGTCGACGGAGCACGCGATTTTAGGCTTATGAAGCGAACTATGGTCAACGCCATCATCTCCATGGGCGAATACAACCGATTCTCCAAGGGCATTTACGGCTGGGTGGGCTTCAAAACCAAATGGCTCCCCTACGTAAACGTCAACCGCGTGGCCGGCGAGACCAAATGGAGCTTTTGGTCGCTGCTCCTCTATTCCATCGACGGCATCGTCGCGTTTTCCACGGCGCCGCTCTCCCTCGCCGCCCTCACGGGTATCGTCTTCTGTCTCATCGCTATTCTGGGATTCGTCGTCATCCTAGTAAAGACGCTTGTTTGGGGCGACCCCGTCGGCGGATGGCCGTCGCTCGCCTGCCTCATAACGCTGTTTGGCGGCATGCAGCTCCTGTGCCTGGGAATCATAGGTGAATACTTGGCAAAAGCCTACTTGGAAACCAAGCGACGTCCCATCTATATCATTCGAGAATCCAATGAGGAATCCGATGACACGGCCCAATAACAGCACGCTCAAGAATGTGGCGTTCTACGCCGCCTGCTTCACATTTTCCGTCGCACTCTTTGTCGCACTTGCAGCGGCAGGGCATGTCTACCCCTTTGGCGACAACTCGTTTCTCACCAACGATCTCAAATACCAATACATCGACTTCTTTGCTTGGTTCCGGCGCGTCCTTTTAGGCGAGGCAAGCCTTCGCTATTCCTTCTCGCAAGGACTCGGCATGAACACGTGGGGGCTCTATAGCTACTATCTCGCCAGCCCCTTCAACCTGCTCTGCGTGCTGTTTCCCACAGACAAGCTGACGCTCTTCGTATTTGCCATAACCGCACTCAAACTGGGCTGCATCCACATCAGTAGCGCTTGGTATGTGCAAAAGCGCTTTGACCTGTCCAAGCCCGCCGCATTCTTGCTATCCCTCTCGTTCACGTTTTGCAGCTGGACCATCAGCAACCTGCGCAACCCACTCTGGATTGATTGCCTCATCCTGCTGCCCATCTGCGCCTACGGATGCCACGAGCTCATCCACAAGCGGCGCATGATCCGCCTCGTCATCGCAACGGCGCTCAATGTCATGTTCTGCTGGTATACGGCCTACATCAGCATCCTGTTCCTCTGCATCTTCGTATTGGTCGAATTTATCGATTATGTTACAGAAGAAGGATTTAGCTGGAAACTCATGCTCGATCGGGCCCTGCGATTCGCCGGGGCTATCGCGCTTGGACTACTTCTGTCCGCCTGGACCTTTTTGCCGACCATCCTTGCCATGTCCAAGGGCGGTCCCGTTCTGGCACTCGGCCCCCTACTTAAAACCACCCTCAAGTCGCTCATTAGGGGCTTTCTTCCCTGCATGTGGGTAAACAACGAAAGCACCCCGCAGTTCTATTGCGGCATCATCATGATGCTGCTTGCGGTGAGCCTGCTGGTTAACCGCACGGTTTCAATCAAGACACGTATCGCAACACTCGTCGTCACGATAACCCTGGTCGCAAGCTCCGTTTTAAGCCCGCTCGAGTACATCTGGTGCGGCATGCGCGTTCCTAACGGCTTCTACTCGCGCACGGCCTTTTTGCTTAGCTTCTTTGCGCTGTGGGCTGCAGGATACGCGTTGCAGAAACTCAATGAGCAGCCAACATTACGTCGAGCCCATCGTCCGGCCATCATCATGCCGCTCCTGGCACTCACGGCAATTGAACTATTTGCCAACGCCCATGTTATGTGGAACCAGCTGTACACAGGCTATTCCGAAGAAACCAACAGCGCCTATGTCGCCACCGCAACCAACACGATCACAGCCATTCAAGGCCAGGATTCGGCGTCGTTCTACCGCATTGACCGCACGACCACGCGCGCCGATAGCGCTGCCCTCAACGAAGGCCTAGCGCTTGGGTACAACCAGCTGTCTTCGTATTCGTCTGCCAACAACCCGCAGGCCATCGCACTGCTCAACTCCCTTGGATACAGCAGCGTCGGCGAATTCTCGACCCGTTATGCCGAACCCATTCTCGCCGTCGATGCCCTACTGGGAGTCAAGTATGCCATTCCTGAAAACGCGCCTGCGGGATACGTTTTAGCCAAGACGAATAAGGCCGACTCCACAAGCGCGGTATTCGAGAACCCCTATGCGCTCAGCATTGGCGTGGCAGCCTCAAGCGATATCCAAAACAGCACGCTGAAGAGCGAGAACCCTTTCGAAAAGCAGAACAACCTCTACAGCATAATCCTAGGCCGCGAGGTCGAGCTTTATACCAAGATCGACGACACGAGCACGGAGAATAGCGATGGCTTAAAGCAATGGAGCGTTACTGTACCGGCAGGCTCCATCGGGTATCTCTACATCAACAAAGACGCGACCGCCGGCAGTTATTGGCCCGTCACCCTTACCATCGACCAGCGAACGATCGGAAACGAGGCCTGGAGATTCGACAATAATATCCGCCAGATTGCGGATGCATCGGACGCCCCGAGCCAGCATACGGTGTCAATCGGAGTCGCAGAGGGCTATACAGACATGCCCCAAGACAATGAGCCGGTCTTTTACGCCCTCAATCTGGACGTTTTCAAACGGGTCATTAACGAGCTTAAGACGAGCGAGTTTATTCCGACGGTTTTTGAGGACGGAAGGATCGAAGGCGAGTATACCGCCAAGGATGATGGCAACCTGCTGCTGAGCGTTCCGTACGATGAGGGCTGGACAGCAACGATTAACGGAGCCGCCGCAGAACTGGCGCCCGCCGCCGATAAAGGCTTGTCATGCTTGAGCGTGCGGAAAGGCACGAACAAGATCGTGATGAGCTATAGAACCCCGGGCGCATTTGCGGGGCTTGCGATGAGTTTGGCAACCGCCATTGCCCTTGTTACGGCGGGGCTATTCGCCATAAACAAGAAAAGCCGCCGTTAAGAACGGCGGCTTTTGCTCTCGTCAATTCAATAACAGCGGCTAGAGCGTCTTAAGGTACTCCCCCAGCTCTTCCTCCCAGTCGGGCATGTGGAAGCCCGCAGCCTCGAGCCTGGACAGGTCGAGCGCGGAGTGGGCCGGGCGCGGGGCGACGGGGCCGGAGCCATTCGCGTAGTAGTCGGCGGTGCTGACCGGCACGACTTTGTCGCCGTTGCCGTTGGCGGCCTCGAAGACGGCGCGGGCGATGTCGGCCCAGGACTTCACCGCGCCGGAGCCGGTGCAGTCGTAGGTGCCGTAGGGCGCGTGCGTCCCCAGCACGTGGAAGATGGCCTCGGCCATGTCGCGCGTGAAGGTCAGGCGGCCCAGCTGATCGTCGACCACGGTGACCTGCTCCAGCTTGTCCTCGGGGTCGGCGACGCGGTCGGACAGACCCTTCATCGTCTTGACGAAGTTGTGCCCCTCGCCGATGACCCAGCTGGAGCGCATGATGTAGTGGCGCGGGCACCCGGCCACGGCGATGTCGCCGGCGGCCTTGGTCTGGCCGTAGACGGACAGCGGGCTGAGGGGCTCCTCCTCGGTATGCACCTCCTCGGTGCCATCGAAGACGTAGTCGGAGGACACGTGGACGAGCGTGATGCCGTGCCCGGCGCAGGTGCGGGCGAGCAGCGCGGGCCCCGTCGCGTTGGCCTTCCAGGCGGCCACGCGGCCCTCGGGGGTCTCGGCCCGGTCGACAGCCGTGTAGGCGCCGCAGTTGATCACGGTGCCGTAGAGCGACCAGTCGTACTGTGCGTAGGCGTCCGGGTCGGACATGTCGAAGGTGTCGATGTCGCAGAAGTCGAAGTCCTTGGCGACGCCGCGCTCCTCGGCCAGCGCGCGGACCGCGCGTCCCAGCTGGCCGTTGCAGCCGGTGACGAGGGTCCTCCTGGGCGCCATGGGGACGACGTCCCTGAGCATCGGGTGGTTCAGGTCGGCCTCGGAGACGGTGGCCTGATCCAGCGGGATCGGCCACTCGATGGCGAGCTCGGGGTCGGCGAGGTTCACGAAGGTGTAGGTCCTCTTCAGCTCCAGCGACCAGTGGGCGTCCACCAGGTAGGTGTAGGCGGTGCCGTCCTCCAGGGCCTGGAAGGAGTTGCCCACGCCGCGCGGGACGTAGATGGCCCTGGACGGATCCAGGGTGCAGGTGAACACCTTCCCGTAGGTCTCGCTGCCCTCGCGCAGGTCCACCCACGCGCCGAAGACGCTGCCGCGGGCGACGGAGATGAACTTGTCCCAGGGCTCGGCGTGGATGCCGCGGGTGACGCCCCTCCTGTCGTTGTAGGAGACGTTGTTCTGGACGACGCGGAGGTCGGGGATGCCAAGGGCGGTCATCTTGGCGCGCTGCCAGTTCTCCTTGAACCAGCCGCGCGAGTCGCCGTGGACGGCGAGGTCGACGACCTTCAGGCCCTCGATGCCGGTCTCGGTGACCTTCAGGTCCTTCTCGAATGCGATGTCTGCCATCTAGCTCTCCCCTCCTACTGGCCCTGTGCGCGGTAACGGGCCTCGGTGGCCTCCTTGGCCGGGCGCCACCAGGACTCGTTCTCGACGTACCAGTCGATGGTGGCCTTGAGCCCCTCGGCGAAGTCGGTGTGCGCCGGCCTCCAGCCGAGCTCGCGCTGGAGCTTGGTGGAGTCGATGGCGTAGCGGCGGTCGTGGCCGGGGCGGTCGGCGACCCAGTCGAAGTCCTCGGGGTCGCGCCCCATCGCCTCGAGGATCATGCGGAGCACGGTGATGTTGTTCTTCTCCCCATTGGCGCCGATGAGGTAGGTCTCCCCCGTGCGGCCCTTGGTGAGGATGTCCCAGACGGCCGAGGAGTGGTCCTCGGTGTGGATCCAGTCGCGGACGTTCTCGCCGCGGCCGTAGAGCTTGGGGCGGACGCCGTCGACGATGTTCGTGATCTGCCTGGGGATGAACTTCTCCACGTGCTGGTAGGGGCCGTAGTTGTTGGAGCAGTTGGAGATCGTGGCGCGCAAGCCGTAGGTGCGGGTCCAGGCGCGCACGAGCATGTCGGAGGACGCCTTGGTGGAGCTGTACGGGGAGCTCGGATGGTACGGAGTCTCCTCGGTGAACTTGGCCGGGTCGTCGAGCGCCAGGTCGCCGTAGACCTCGTCGGTGGAGACGTGGTGGTAGCGGATGCCGTACTTCCTCACGGCCTCCAGCAGGCGGAAGGTGCCCTCCACGTTGGTGCGCAGGAACGGCTCCGGGTCGGCGATGGAGTTGTCGTTGTGGCTCTCGGCGGCGTAGTGCACGATCGCGTCGTGGCCCGGTACCAGCCTGTCGAGCAGCTCCGCGTCGCAGATGTCGCCGACGACGAGCTCCACGCGGTCCGCCGGCAGGCCCGCGATGTTCTCGGGGTTGCCGGCGTAGGTCAGCTTGTCCAGGACGGTGACGTGGACGTCGGGGTGGTTGTTCACCACGTAATGGACGAAGTTGCTGCCGATGAAGCCGCAGCCGCCCGTGACGATGATGTTCTTCGGTTCGAAAAACCCAGACATAAAAATCCAATCTGAAGCAAGTACAGCTTCTTTAGTATGCCGCAGGAAGTGACGCCGCGACACTATTCAACAAAACTATCGGACATTTCGGCATGCGATAAGAGCCATAACCTTCGCAGAATTACTCCCCCTAAAAAACGCCTCCGGAATACAGTCTTTGTCGTACCGGAAGACCGAATTCCCAGTTTTATCGCGTAAGTACTTATAGAAGAAGTCCTCCCAGCTTTTAAACTTTTCACTGTCTGCAAACGCTTCTGGCTCTTGCAAAACCGCCTTAACATCTAACCCTGAAATTACGCCGGAGCTCAGCAGAAGCCATTCGAACGACTCGGGGAGACAAACCGTAACAGTATCGCGGTGAATGTCTTGCAGCTTAAGGACGCGGTCCGCATAGCACCCAAATGCCGCTCCGTCCGCGACAACAAACACGCGATCGTCGAAATGCTGATCCAACCAGCCCAAAATCGCGCTGTTCGTCATGGCCGAAGCACAGGTAAGCTCACTATCAGCGAAATGCCGTTCAAAGAACTGGAAACCAGACTTACTGCCCTCGCATAGAAGGATAGAAAAGTCCTGTTTTGGCGCCGACCGGGAAATAGCATAACGATGATTCCCGCGATCTTGATAAACAGGGACGAAAGAATGGTATTTTCCGCTCGTCTTAATCTTGTAAATCTCATCCACGCTATACGGAAGATTAGGGAAATCAGCCCTTGAGATCAGCACGAAATAATTCGAGGAATACAGCACATGATGGGCAAACTCATCAGAATGAATCTCTTTTAAGCCCTCATCCACAAATACGATCGAGTCATGAACGGACGAAAGCTGGTTTCGCCAATCATAATCGGTCAAGGCGACACAGGGACAATCACATTGCAAGGAAACACCCGACTGCTCGCCCGTTCGCATGTAGTCTGCGACCATGTCAAACAGTGTTGTCTTACCCGTGCCGCTATCGCCACGCACAATAGTGATGTTCCGCTTGATGGTAAATGTGTACTTGGTTCCCCTGCGGCGGGAAATCTTAACGAGATGCGAACCGTTCATAAGCAGTACCTACAGATACGGAATCGACTCGTGAATCAATTCGGCCATGTTGTGAACGATTCGGCCGCTATTCACGACTTTAATTTTAAAATCCTCGCGACCAAAGTCCATCACATGATAGAGATTCACAACGAGCTTGCGGTCTTTCGCCATGTCGAGAATCCACTTGGCACAGTTGTCACCACAGGTAGAAGCGTTAAAAATATGCTTACGATCAAATCTCATAAGCAGCAGCGTTTTCACGCCACCAGAAAGCTGGAGTGGGGAGATGGATCCAAGCACAGGGCTTTCGATAACGTTTTCGGAGACAACATCCGATCGATCAACATCTTTAATTATCGAGACTGCATAGGAATCCGTAATCCAAGAAGACCGGTAAGAGTTTTTGAAATATGTCGCTGTGTTGTAAATCGCTTCTGGCATATCGCCAAAGTAGACGCTTAACACATCCACTCCCAATCATATTGTCTTTATGGTCAACGTAATCATAACGAAAGGGGCCACCAGATAAACGGTGACCCCTAAAAGAAAACAAGCTGGCGCTAGTACTCGCGCGGGCTGTTGACGATCTCGCCGGCGGCGACCTTCTTCAGGTGCTGGCCGTAGACCGACTTGCCGTAGGCCTTGGCGGCCTCCTCGAGCTCGGCAGTCGTGATCCAGCCGTTCTCCCAGGCGATCTCCTCGGGCACGGACACGGGCAGGTCCTGGGAGTGCTCCACGGCGCGGACGAACTCCGCGGCCTCGTGCAGGCTCTCCATGGTGCCGGTGTCCAGCCACGCGTAGCCGCGGCCCAGGGTCACCACGGACAGCGTCCCCTCCTCCAGGTACATCTGGTTGAGCGTGGTGATCTCCAGCTCGCCTCGGGCCGACGGCTTGACCTCATGCGCCTTGGCTGCCACGTCGCCCGGGTAGAAGTAGAGTCCGGTGACGGCGTAGGAGCTCTTGGGCTCGGCGGGCTTCTCCTCGATGGAGACGGCCCTGCCCTCGCGGTCGAACTCCACGACGCCGAAGCGCTCGGGGTCGTCGACGTGGTAGCCGAAGACCGTGGCGCGGCCCGATTCGGCGTTCTGGACGGCGCGCGTCAGGTGGCGCGACAGGCCGTTGCCGTAGAAGATGTTGTCGCCGAGCACCAGGGCGCACGGCTCTCCGCCGATGAAGTCCTCGCCGATGGTGAAGGCCTGCGCCAGGCCGTCCGGCGAGGGCTGCTCTGCGTAGGAGAGGTTCACGCCGTAGCGCGAGCCGTCCCCGAGCAGGCGCTCGAAGTTGGGGAGGTCGGTCGGCGTGGAGATGACCAGGATGTCCCGGATGCCCGCCAGCATGAGGGTGCTGAGCGGGTAGTAGATCATGGGCTTGTCGTAGACCGGCAGCAGCTGCTTGGAGGTCACGAGCGTGAGCGGGTACAGGCGCGTGCCGGACCCGCCGGCGAGGATGATGCCTTTCATATAATCCGTCCTCTGCAATCGATAATAGTTATAAATCGAGCGGTTAGTTAGAGTTTGATATTCTATTAAGTTAAACCTTCTCAATATTAACGAAAGAAGCCATTGATGAACAACCGCAAGGACACAACCCGTAGAGACGACACAACGGATGCGCTCATTGCTGCTAATCGGCCATATACGTAAACAATAATATTGATGACATAGTGAAGCTCAACCTGAGAAGCCCGAGTTCGCGACCGGAATGCACTTCAAGCTAGTTGAATTAACAATGAGACACCGATCAAGCGGAATCGCTGCCGTAAATTTACTCCATAATACTGAGGTGGGCATCCATAATCACGTAATCGCTAGGCCCCCGCTTCCTATAGCCATATTCAAAAGTTGAAAGCACTTTTTCTTTAACCAAATCCGATTATTAGCGAGCAAATTCGATGAAATGGAAGCTTTGAGTAGCTGAGTCCATTACAAAGAGCTTGCCATCAGTCTCTCCGAAATAAACGTTTGAGTAGAGCAACGTGACCGCCATCGACGCCCGTCGATGCAGAAGGCTGACACGGTTCACAATATTCATCAGATAGGTTAAAAACGGCAGACACGCTGCATGCACCACTTTCAACCGAACGAACAACAGGATGAGCGTTGCAAGAAGGCGAAAGACAGACAAGTTGGCTTAGCTCGGCGACACAAAGCGGATTTTTGCCGTCTTCCGCAAAAGAGTATATATGAATGCGGAGATAGGCCTCTTCATCATCATTTAAAAACAGCGGAACATGCCCCGCAAAATGGCCGTCCCTAGATTCAAGACTAATCCAGCGAATATCAGACTGATCAAGGGCGCTCCAAACAGCTGCGCGAACATCCACAGGCACCAAAGACGACTCAAAACGCACAGTCAAATCAACAGAAGAAGCTTTGATGAGCGTTTGAGACATGGCAGACGATAGCAATCGAGCATCAGCAAGACGATCGCTGAGCAAGAAGACCTTACTTTGGTCTTCAGTTTTTAGCACATTCCCGAAGGCGGACTTCCCGCTAGCCAAGGATGGCTCTTCATTCAAATAACGCGTAAAGGCCTCGAAGAACATTTCATTTTCACGCTCAATCGACGTACAGCTAAATCGATTAGGCGAATCGCATTTTGAGCCTGAAAGAGCCTCAAGAATAGAAGAAGCAATGCCACAAGCAGAGGGCTCAGCGAGGTGGATGGTGCCCTCCGGAAAGTCGAGTAGATTATTCTCACGGTTTATTTCAATTACCGAGAGTTTCGATGCAAGCATTTCGAAAGGCAGGCGAGAGGGATTAGTCACGCTCAACGATACGCCGGCAACACACTTGGCATAAAGCGAGGCGCATTCATCAGCAGTCAAGATGCCTAGGCTGCGTACACGTGGATCACGAATGGGGGGCATTGCGTCTTCACCGTATAAATACACGACAACTGCATCGTCGAGCTTGAGAAGCAATTTAATTGCATCAAGCAACATGCCAGACAAACGCCGATCCTTATTGGATTGATAAATGGCGCAGACGGCATACTCTCTGCTTAGATTTTGTTCCTGCGCAGTATATATTTCGCTAACGCCAAAATCACAATATGGGACTTCATGCGAATAATAGGGTTCAACTTTTTTAGAAAGCCATCTGCCTATCGTTATGGGGTTTAGTTCATAACGATAACTTGCCTCGGCATTTAGATACATCTCCCCCATCGGATAGAACCAAGGTTCAAAATCCTGAATGAAGTAGAACCTATGGGCGCACTTCTGCATAGATGCGAAGTGCGCCGTATTCCAAGCGGTAGCGATTACTGCAAAAAAATCCTCGGGCACACTCGGTGCCACAAGTACCTCTTTAGGCGAATAGCCAAACCAATCCTTAATTTCAGCCTGAACTCTATGAGCACTCTTGTATGCCTCACAGCCCGGCATAATGAAAAAGTAATTCTCATATCCGCGAGAATCTAGAAAGGAAGCTTTGCTGCAGATGGTTCGAAAGCCGCCAGAACCCTTTGCGGGCGGAGATATTATCCAGGCAATTTGTTTCATTTAAAGCACTCAAATCGCTTCGTAGTCAAAGGGATCGAACTTGTATAACGCTGCACGCTTGGGATCTCGAGAAAAGTTAACGGAAAACCATGGATCCCCCTCAGAGAAACGCTCTGACCATTTATGCAGCAATCGTGCCTTATCCTCAAAGTGCTTGTGAGAGCGAGATTTACTATCAAGAGACTTGTCGACACATGCCAAATGATAGAGGCACGCCTCTGGTGTATAGATCACTTTTAACCCAGCTTGAGAAGCTTTGAAGCAAATATCAACATCCGAATAGTCAAGAAGATACGACTCGTCAAAACCGCCCAAACGATTAAAATGTTCGCGTGAAATGGCTAAACAGACACCACTCACCGCAGATACATCCCTCACGGTCAATGGCATATAGATATAGCCAGGAGAAGATCGATGAATACCCTGCGATAGGTTGACGATTGATTCTCCAACATAAGACAGGCCCGCCTGCTGCACAATGCCGTCAAGATCGCATGTCATTGTTCCAACAACGCCAACATCCTCTCGTTGAGAAAAGCCAACGAGAGTCTTTAGCCACAAGGGGTCTAGTGCCTGGATATCGTCATGAACAAAGACGAATTGCTCGCCATGTGCGGCGAGAGCACCGGCATTTCTCCATCCAGACAAATTAAACGGGTCATCAAGCGCGTGAACGATATAGCGACAACGAAGTCCAGAGCTCGATTGCTGAACAGCAGCTTCCGTATCCCGCGAGCACACGAAAACAACTTCAAGATCATCAAAATCAGTGTCATTGATTGAAGATACAAGAGTCGAAAGAACCGAAGAATTGCCGCGGGTGGTAACGATTAATGAACAGGACTCAGATGAAGGAACATCATAAATAGGGCTATATCTAAAAGCACGATTATGAGAGTTAACCACAGTCGCCTTGATACCGCATCTATCAAGGTGCTCCTGAACCGCTTTTATTCCAGCAAGGGTTGCATAGGGTTTACTATCGGAATTACCCGCAGTCGAATTCTCACTTATTCTCCAGTGATACAAAATTTTAGGAACATGATGGATCGACCCGCCAAGTTCAGCAATCTTCAGCACCATGGCATGGTCTTGGGCGCCATCCAACTCGCTGTTAGAAAGGTCAATTCTGTCTAAACATGCCCTTTTAACAGTAAGGAGGTGGCAAATATAATTGTTGTCACGAGCCATATCAAGACTAAAATCCGGCTTAAAAGTAGGATGAGCCAAAGACCCGTCAGGCAATAGCTTATCTTCATCACAATAAAGAAGATTGATGTCCGCATTTTGATTTAAAGCGCATGCGTACTCAAACAAGATATTCGGTTCCAGGACATCGTCATGATCAAAAAAGCAAAGGTATTCGCCCTTGGCCATCTTGATTCCGACATTGGTGTTCTCAGTGATACCTAGATTGCCCTCAAGAACAGTCACTTTAATTCTAGAGTCTGCGTCCACATACTCGGAGACCAGGTCACTTAGGCCATCGTAATCGGGCGTAGAATTAACCAGAATAAGTTCCCAATTAGAATACGTCTGTGCGATCACAGAATCAGCCATGTCCCTGAAGAAATTCAAAGGAGTCTTATATAAAGGGACGATGATTGAAAACAAGGGTTGGTATGTAAACTCTTTTTTCGATTGAGCTATTGCATCGGATCCGGTCAATCTACGCCCAGAAAACCAGGACAAATAACGGGGTTGATCGAACGCACATACATGCTCCCGATCAGCCTCATCACAAAGCTCCTTGAGCATGTCTTTTTTTAGATTGATAAACGTATCTAGATGACCAGAAGCTCTATGCATGCAAATGCAAAGGCTATTCCCAACCTCAGGAATGTGCAGGGAGAAGTTCACAAAACCGGGATTCAAATCGAAAAATAAGTTGTTTAATAACAAAGATTCCCCAACGACGCGGGCTTCTTCATTAAAAGCGATAATACAATCTCCCTTAAGGCAATCAGCGCCCGAAAGAACGCCCCTGACAATTAGGCCATCATCACAGGGAATAAAGTTCTCGATTTGGATAGAAGCGAGCGCGTGAATACCGGAACGGTCAATATTGCGAAATTGCCCACAATGTTCCGCACGCAGCAACCCGTTTAGTTTCGACTCAAGAGAAATCCTGCCAGGATTGATACAACGTTGGTAAACTGTATTACCATCGCTAAAGAAAGACACAGATTGGTCGACATCAAGATCGGCAAGGATTACAACAAATTCAGTCTCTGAAAAAGGGATAATTCTTGCGGGCAGAATTTGCCCATTGGGTGATTGCGACTCAACAGCATCAGGAAAAACGGATGCGGCTTCATACAGTAGATATAGCTTGCCGTCGCCACGGCAATTTAGCTTATTGTTAAATTCGGTATTAAAAACTATGCCCATATCAGCAACACTTTCCAATAACTAAAACAAACTCGCAAATCGTAGCCAAAGTAAACGGGAATACGAGGCATATCAATATGAATCGTTTGCTGTCCCCAAAGACCAAGCGACTTTGGTTAAGGATAAACGATAGACACGGAACCAAGAGTGGCAAAAGGTAACGACTCTGGCAACCATTAACCGTCCCCAAACCGACGGGGGTAAAAGACACGTAAAGTGCAGTTGCTACCAAAGCTACCGTAAACAAAAAAACAAAAGAGGCCCAAAAAAAATATGCAGGACCAGCATGCTTAACACTAATCGAATCGGCCGAAAAAAGCCCGACCAACATTAGACAAAGAGCTGGAAGCACCTGAACCAAACCACGAAGCGCATTTACAGAAATCTGAGCAGCGAGCGATCCAAGATATGCAAAGTTAAATGCATATTCAGAAGAGGTCATCGGATTTAAATAATATGTTGCAAAATAGTTTACAAGTATTCCCGCATAGCGCAATGGATCGGCAAGAATATAAACAATTTGTTGACCAGAGTTGACATCAGAGCCACCTCGCATATCACCAACGTTAGATCCACTAGCCGTTGAAAACAGAAACGGAAGCGCAAAGGAAGCAAAAGCAATCAAGCCCAAAATAAACACGGCAGCATAGTAATGAGTTCGCTGCCTTGAACTCACAAAGCGATTACGCGGAACCATGAAGAAAAGGCCGATTATCGGAAAATAGACGGCTTTAACTGCGAGTCCTAAAAAGGTAAATATAAACGCGAATGACATATTGCGAACTGTAAATTCTTTTAAATCCCCCCATGCATACCTTAAGAAGTAGGCAAAACCGAGCATACTGAGCGATATGAGCCATGCATCATATGAGAAGCATGCTGCAAGGAACAACGAGGTGGGAAGCATTCCCGCAAAAGCAAATAATCCTTTTTTTGATGGCGCGACATCGATTGCAACAGCAATCGCAAGACAGTAGCTAAACAAATTACAAATTCGAGAGAATTGAATCATAGAGGAGAAATCGAAACGCAAAAGACGAGCGAGCCAGAGGCCAATTGCTGATGGAATGTACCCAATGCTGCTAAGCGTATAAACGAATTCCTCGTGCTTATTAACTTGCACATGACCAGAATCGATATCAGATTTATAAGAGTCATTCAGCTCCCTAGCATGCTCTATAATTTCAGCTCGATCAAAATGTGATAGAGAGAGTTCTTCATAGCCCTGTGTACGACGGACCGCTTCTGCAGCAAAGTTGATATCTGTATCAGTTTTTTGAGTTTCGAATAAATAGGATGTCGAAAGAGCATTAGAGTAGTGAATTTGATCATCCCATGAAATACCCGTCGTTATCGGAGTGCTCACCACAAGGAAAACACCGATTGAAAATGCAGCGATAAAGAAAGCAACGGGAAGGGCAGACATTCGCTTTCGTATGCCTGAGCAGGCCGTAAAAACCGAAGTCGTGATTACCAGCACAAAATAAACCACAGCATTAATGAACCCAATCACGAATGCAGTCGTAGAACAACCAAAAACAATAAAGAATGCGGCGGTCAACAGGGAAACGTAGTCGGCAGCCTTGATCCTCGCCACAACAGAACGGAATGATGCTTTCAGAGAAAAGCCGCTTTGGAATAAATAGAATATCGCGCAATAGGACATCAGAAAAAAGAAGATGAGCCGCTTTTTATTCCAGTCAGCAATATTCGAAAAATGAGAAGCTGGCGACCCAAGGACGGTAAAGCCCTCCAAAATGACCGCCACAGCAAATGCCACAAACAACAGAACAAATAATTGAGCGCATCGACCAGAACAGCCATCATGTCTGTTTACATTTTCCGAGAGAAGGAAGACACGATATGATTGCCAAATGACAACATCTGCAACGGCGCAATAGAGCACTAAAACAAATAGCTGTGAGACAGAATGGTTCCCATAAAAGTGTTTCATGCCCAGAAGCTCGACAATAAAGAGAAGGACAGCAAGGACAACTTTCAATATTTGTTTTTGGTTTACGCATCGAGACAACACAGAGCTAATTCACCTTTATCCAAATCAAACTGCAAGGGCCCTCAAAGAATCGTTCCCAGTCATCTGGATGATAAGTATGGGCGCCAAGCACTGTTCGCAATTATTGCAAGTAATATAGTGGGACATTCACTGCCAGCTAATTTATAGCTAAAGCGAGACGCTTATCCTACTTTTCCTTCTTTCCACTTAACGCAACAGCCTGTACGAGCGAGTTTAATCGCTCTTCTTGTCGAGAGAGACGAAGAGAGTTACAAAAATCACGGACCACAAGAACGGCAATAACGTAAAGGAACACAAAATTCGAAGCCGACATGAAACCAAATAGACTTGAAAGCCACATTGCAACTTGTGGAAAAACGCCCAAGATTACAAAACTGACGCTAAATAGCAGCCAAAACAAAGAATCCAAAACTTGCATTTGGGATTTTTTTAATTTGCGCAATACGAATACGAATACTAAAACAGCGCAAACGAGAAGCAAAATACGAAGAGAGATCGGCAAATTGATCACCTAAACCACTGAACGATAAGGAGAGTAACGAAAACGCGAACCATATACTGCGCAGATCTAACAGGATTAAGATAGCTCTCGCCACCTTGACGTTCGCGCATCTCAACCTGTACCTCTGAAATGGAATACCCTTGCTTTAAAAAGAGGGCAAGGGATTCTGGTTCTGGATTTAGGGTATTGTCGTAATAATATTTCTTAAGAATATCTCGCCCAAACAGCCTAAACCCAGACGTCGGGTCACTGATTCTCTTGCCTGTCAGAATCTTTATTAGCACCGTAATCATACGCGAGCCGATCATGCGAAGCGTCTTGTCTTTGCGCACGCTTACAAACCTAGAGCCAATGACAATATCTGATCCATCAGATTGAGCCCTATCAACAAGGACCTTTATATATTCCGGACAATGCTGGCCGTCGGCATCAAACTGAACCATATAGTCATATCCATGATCAACCGCATAACGCGCAGCTGTCTGGAACCCAACGGTCAAGCCGCAGTTAATGGGCATATCAATAATGTCACAACCAAGATCCTTGCAGATAGCTAGCGTTCGATCTCGAGAACCATCATTGATAACAATAAAATCAAACTCAGGTGCAATTTGCCTGAGCTCGCATACGGTATTTCTAATGCAATCCTCTTCGTTGTAAGCAGGTATAGCAACAAGAGTTCTAGCTGTATTAGACAAAACGAACCATTCTCTAGCTTATAAATACTTTGATTATACCAAGCTGGTCAGAAACAACCGTCAAACACACAGGCCGTTACTCAAGCTCAAATTAAAGGATCTGAAACAGCAACAGGAGACGAACAGCTATTTCGCCAGGCAAACTTTGCCTATACCTTCCAGAATGAAACGCCTTGGACCAGCAACTGCCTTCAACGCTCGTCTCGAGTAGCGATAGACGTTCATGAGAGGGGATTTCCGTTTTATATGAATAGAGATGCCATAATTGTTTTTTAACAAACGAAAGCCCATCCCCCTTAGCAAAAGTCTTAAAGCGTTGGGCCATCACCTTTACGAAAGAGGTTCCTGTAGCGCTCGCGTTATCACCAGTTCGACGGTAATAGAGCGAGGGATAGTCATCATAAATAATGTTGCCAAAGGCAGAAGCGACAAGCGCTATCCACCAGTCGTGCCAACCATATTCTTCATAGCCAATTTGGTTCAAAATATGGTGCAATTTTTTATTTAGAACCATTGTATTGCCAGAGCAAGGATTCTCGTAAAGCATCTTCTGAAAGGAAGCTCCTGTTTTATTCAATCTTGATTTTGAAACAACATCAAGATCGCTGTCACAAAAATAGTATTCCGAGCAATACAACAGCGGCTCTTCCTCACCCGCATCCAAACGCTTCAACTTTCCAATGGCCCGCATTAGTTTGTCTTGCAGCCAAACATCATCCTGATCGCATAGGGCTATATAGTCGTAACAATCCGGCGTATCACTCAGCAGTGAAAAAAACGAAGCGGTGACGCCAATGTTTTCACCAAAGAAAACTGTAACTCGGCTATCGTTCTGAAGACCATTTAAATATTCTAGAGTTTTGTCATGCGATCCGTCATCTCGAATGTACAAGTGAAGTGATGCACCGTCTTCCAAGGTTTGATTCAAGACACTGTCAACTTGATCAGAAATATATGGAAATCCGTTATAAGAAGACAATAGAACGGCGATTTGAACCTCATCCATAGCAATCCCCCGCTTACAAGCATTTCAAAGTAGCAAACCTGCGAATGACCTCATAAACCAAAAAGACCACAGAGCAGCCATAGGAAACTAACAAAGTGACATTAATGCCGTTCATTCCAATAAATGACTCGAAGGGATATACGAACAAGCAGCAAGCAACCAATGAAATTATTGAAGCAAACAGCGGGGTCCTATAGTCCTCACATACAACAAGAAAGTCAGAAAGATAGTTTATAAACGCATTCAAAAAAGTTGCAATCAACATAAAGTCAAAGACGACAGCCAACTTAGAGACGCTTGGACCAAACAGCAAGTTAAGCAATTGAGGTGCGAGAAAGAACAAAACCAAGCCAATGAAAACGGTGGCTGAAACCAGGCGAGACGTATATCGACAAAAAGCAGTTTTTAATTTACTGTAGCCATCACGATAAGCTAAGGCTAGTGGAGTTAGCAACGGAGCATAAAGATATCGCGAAGCCGCCTGAATTAAAATTGCGGGCGTGGCAATTGACGCGTAGATGCCGAGCTGCTCGGCTCCATAAGTATTTCCAAATAATTGTCTCGCTATAGTTGTCGTCAGACTAAACATCAAAGCTGAAATGGCCAACGGAAGACATGACTTAAAAATGTCGGCAAATTCACTTCGATGAATATTTATATCTAAATCAGTTAAACGCCTGACATGTGGAATGTCATAGAAAACAGTCATCAAGAAGCAAGGAAGCCACATCCCGATTATTCCATATGTAACACTACCGCTCACGTAAGCACCGATTGAAAAGCCAGCAAGAAGCAACGCACCGCGCAGAAACTGTGAAACGCCTATATAGTCCATCCGTTGGAATCTCTGATCGACTCCGGAAAGAACATCGCAAACGGACTCATCTATTTTAAAAAGTAAATAAGCGAGAATACTAGGAACAAAGGAGATATCCTTTACCGTTATTAAAGAATAGACGCAAGTTGCGACCAAAGCGAACAATATCATTCGAACCCGAAAGGCAAAATAGCACCCATGAGAATATTTGTCGCTGACATCGGATACCTGATATGTTCTTAAATTAAATGTGGCCAACGGCAGGAATACATTTCCGATTGCCATTGCAAACGCGAGATATCCAGATGCCTCAAACCCGGCAATATAAACAACAAGAATAGTCACCAGCCACTGACAGCCTTGATATGCCAAGCAACCGATTAAATTAAATAAAGTATTTCGTGCCGCAGATTGAGGCGGAGTATTAAAACCGTTTACTTTAGAAATATACATGTGCGCGTTTTCAAACAGAGTTAGCAGTTAAAGGCATTAAAAAGAGAGATCGCGTTTGCGCACTCGCTCTGAAAACGATTCAGCTCTTCGGCGATTGAACGCCTATACTCAAGAAAATCAAGAGTGGCTTTATCGTAGTTATTCATAACAAAGTCAATTGTTTGGCGAATCTGATCGATATCAAAGTCACCAAACTTATAAATATCTGATATTGGAATATCTACGTCGTTTGCTGCCGCCCCGCGCATACCTGTCACGACGCAGCATCCGCAAGTAGCTGCCTCGCGGGGAAGTCGATCCTTTCCGGGGTGTGCGCCAAAATCTACATATAATTTTGCTTTCTGCATCGTAGCCAACAGTTCGGAGAAAGACATTCCCTGAAGCGGAACCCACTCGTAATCTGAAATAGAGTTGATGAGCTGTTTGGTATATTTAATGCCCTTCTTAGGGTTATATAGAATCGTATTACCCTTTACCGCCGTCTCATCTGCCTTATATCTCAAATCTATAAAGTCGGACAATGGGTAAACACGAGATGCATCTATATTCAACTTATCAGTGATATATAAACGCGCGTATTCGCTTTGATAAAAATGAATGCACTTTTTAAATTGGCTCAAATTTAGCAAATGAACTGGTTTATAGGCCAGACGTCGAGAAATTCTATAAACATCTTTATACGAATACCCATCCGCCTGATAAGCCGCACCCCAGTAATTGTCTACACTCATCCACCAAACGGCAGTTTTGGACTGGCGGAACCTAGAAATGTATCCAGCAAAATGCTCAGGAATTACTACGCAACAGTCAGGCTTATCAATCAGGCCCACAACGTAGGGGTTCTCGTAGATAGGCTGGAACTTATTATAGATAGGCTTACCAACAGGATCGGACAGATACATCATGAATGCATTGCCGCCGAGTATATTGATTTGAGAACAGAACTGCTGAAGCAATTCGGTTCCACCTGTCGGTCCAACCACCGGACTTAGAACATAAATTTCCATTAGTGCATCCTTATTCACAAAAATATCTCTACAGAATGAGCGTATAAAGGGTAAGCCCAAACTAACGATTTAACACATTTTCCTTGAAACGATATGACGAGGCGACAGCCAATCGCGATATCTTATCTAAATAACTCCAGGACAATAGGGGGATTTTTAATAGCTGTAAAACCGCGGCGACAATTCGTTTATTATGCAAATTCGCTACGGCCTCGTTGAACGCAGCGTTTGCTTTTAAGTAGCCTTGTTCTTTACTGGAGCTACAGCCCTCCACTTCATTCCAAGCTTCCTCTATGGATGGCAAAGTGTTTTTGCGAAATGAAGAAGTCAAATAGCGCTGTGCAATAAATTGCTTGAATAAATTTGACCTGGATAAGCTATCGGAACCCATCCTATATTGCAAAACACGAAATCCGCAATTTCCAATACGTTCCCCCGCCAACGACGAACGCAAGAGAAAATCATAGTCCTCGCAAAAGGGGAAATTGCGATATTTCTTCTGGAAAACTGATCGTTTCCCCAGCCACGTAGGATGTGGTACACAGTTATTCCAGCGAAGAGCCTGATTAACATGTTTGAACTCTAAAGGAAGCTGGACACTATATTGAAAACATCCAGCCTCATCAATGACATCCATCTCTCCGCCGATTAAATCCAAGTTATCCTTATTCAAAGTGTTAACCTGAATTTCGATACGTTGCACATCCGCGATATCATCCGCATCCATGCGACAAATATAATCTCCGGTTGACAAATCGATGCCCTGGTTCAGATTTTCAACAATCCCAAGATTGTGCTCGTTCACTACAGCCCTTACCCGAACGTCGGACTCCGCATATGATTTGATTAAGCTACAAAGATCCTTATTGGATGGGTCATCCAACAGAAGTAGTATCTCAAGTTTTTCATACGATTGTCTCAGGATTGATTCAATCGCACACTGAGCAACAGACAGTGGCTCCCTATAGAGCGGCAATAAAACAGAAACTAAGTCCATTGTGATTCCTTAAAAAGCTACTGTGAAATTCCCAGCAGATAAGTCAGCGAGGGGCTGGAGCCAGTTTGACAACCAAAATCGCGAAGCACGCCGTTCTGGAACCGCTGCTGGGAGCCGCCGCCGGGGAGCGCCTCGGCCTCCGCCACGGGCCACCCGAGGGGGCCGGCCTGCCAGCCCCTCCTGACGTACTCGCTCCTTATCGCGCCGCTGCGGACGGAGACGGCATGGTGGCTCGAGGTCCAGGCGATCGAGCCCCTCTCGAAATCGGTCGAGTAGCCTCCCCCGTTCTGGGGGAACCACGCCGCGTTGCCGAGGGGGTAGCCCAGCCCGTCAACCCCGCCCAGGGACGTCCAAAGGTCCAGCATCTCGCCGTCCATCTCGAACGCACCCTTGGAAGACGTGACGATGGTGCCGTTCTGGAACCGCTGCTGGGAGCCGCCGCCGGGGAGCGCCTCGGCCTCCGCCACGGGCCACCCGAGGGGGCCGGCCTGCCAGCCCCTCCTGACGTACTCGCTCCTTATCGCGCCGCTGCGGACGGAGACGAACCCGTATTCATTAGTCCAATGTAAAGACCCATTTTGAAAATCCTGGGCAGAGCCCGATCCATTGGAAGAGCTAGACGTTTCATCGCCAACCGGAAGACCTAGCTCAGAAGATTCCATCCCCAAATCGCACCATTTTTGGAAAAATAAACCGTAAATAGAATGGGCACCGGACTTCTTAGTCCAATACACTCTTCCAAGTTCACATTTTAAATAGGAATAAGTGCCCTCGTGGACAATCCCTCCGTCTTTATTGCCCAGCTGAGCAGAGTGCACTTCGTAATAGGAATTAATTTCCCAGGCCGCTTTATCCTGATCAGACATTACTCCAATGGCACCATACGCATAGTTCATATCAACGGAACCGCTGATTCCATCAACGCTTCCATCACTCGCATACTGCCAAAAGCTATACTTGCCCGCGTAATCACACTGATAATTATATTGTGCGATCCAATGGTCATATGAAGGCGAATTAAACACGGGGTCGGTCAGGATATTGTTAAACCAATTTAAGTTGGCATAAATGCCGACCTTATAGCCAGAATTTATAATCCGATTGCAAAAAACCGAAGCCCTTGAGGCGATACCTCCTTGGCGACCGTCAGCAATAATTGAATTATCCTCGAGGTCGTAGTAGATAGGCAGCTGTGGGCTGTGGCCCGCAATATTGTTAATAACAAATGCCGCTTCATCTGCCGCCTGTTCATCATCCCACGCATACGAATAAAGATAGATACCGTACGGAATCCCCAAGCGCTCACACTCAGAGATATTACGCTGGAACTGATGATCAGTTCTTCCCCCGAAAGACGGCGCACCAAAGCCAACACGGAGAATAGCGAAATCAACACCGCTCGCCTTAACGGCATCCCAATTGATATTGCCCTGGTGCTCGCTCACATCGATACCCTGAGCAGTGACACCGTCAGGTAGCCTGCTGAGCGAATACGCTGAAATTCCAGCATCTTCGGAGTCTTCTTCAGGAGTAATTGACTGACCATCTTGAAAGCGCCAAGAATTTTCTACAAGAACTCTTGAAGATTCGTCAGCAAAAGACGGTGTCGCGACAACAACCAATGACACGACCATCGCAATGATAAAGACGAACGCCCTTTTAAACTGACCCATAGCTATTCCAAATTCTCGTAACAAGCCAAAGTTAATCAAAAGTGCATTTTAGCGAATGCACATTGACGCAGACAACGCATCTGCTTAATAACAGATTTAATAGGAGGCCGAATTCAGGAGTCAAAATCCATCAACTCCCGCAACATACAAAGGAATACGTCATCCATTGCGTCAAGACTAGATTTACCAAGGAAAGGAGTGCAACAAGATATGGTTTATGGCGGCGCCTAGATACATTGTCTATTCATTGGCATGCCCCCATGAAATACTATTTTTATCACGCCCGTTTCTCTTTTTATCCCAAGAGTCAAATAAGAAACAATCGAACTCATAGAACTCTGTTTCCTGAAAGGAAAACTGTCTATCTTCATTGTTCGTGGAGATATTCACGATGAACGGGTTATTAACCGATCGCAATTCATGTTGACTAGCTCTCTCAGTTGAATTCTCCGAATATTCTTCGATACTCCGAGCGTTTCTTGTCGGCTTTCTTGTCGCTGATCTTTCGAGCAGTGCGAGAGATGCACCTTTTGATGAAGCCGTGTTTGGAAACGAAAAGATCAAGTGTCCCTGCACCAGCGAGGAAAGCCAAGAAGATTGTTTGCAGAGTAATCGTTTCGGTTGAGAAGAAATCGTTGATTGACAGTACTACCGCGAAGATACAAAGCGGTATGAATATGAAGCCCGCGACAATAGAAAGTCTCCGTTCATACTTAACCTTGGTTTCCGCTTGAACACGCTTAATTTCGATAAAAGCCCTGTTTCTCTCTTCTTCCTGCTCGTGGGCCAATTGTTCAAGAGCCTTCTTCTTAGCAGAGAGGGCCTCTTTTGTACTTGTGTCATACTGCTCCCGGAGTCGATTTCTGACGGATAGCACTGTATCGGAATCAACTTGTTCAGAGTCCCCGTTCGTTAAAGACATGAGTTCTCGCATGTTGAACATATGGGCTTTCATAGCGGCGGCTTCCGCTTCGGTAATGCCGCCGCCTTTTTCCATCAGCTCGACCTGTTGGAAAAAGGCTAGCATAACCTCTTCCGTTACACCTGTTGAGGACAATGCATCCTGAATTAGTTTTATTCTTGAATAATTAGTATGAGTCTGATAACACTTTAGCCATAATAGAGCTGTGAACTGTGGTTCACCAATGATATAAGGGATATTCCGTACATCATTGTTTCCTTGCAAGTATTGTTCTGCAAAATGGGCAAGACGTGTGTTGTGCGTTATGAAGATGTGTCCGCAGGATTCAATTGATTTGGGCACAAGCTGTCTCCGGAGAGCAGCTATGGTACTGATGCTGTCAACGTCCCTGTCTAGGGCAATCGGACGAGAATAGGATATGTTCTGATTGAGATAATCGCGTAGCCCCGCTTCGTCAATAACTGGTGGATTGGCTTCGTCGTAGTGCTCCTTTTTCATCACGGCTATTCCAAGCTTACTCACCTTTGACTGCACAGTGCTGCGGAATAAGCTGACATCTTTCCAGCTGACGTGATTTAGGTCAAACCCTTCAAGGGTGAGGCCCCTCTGATAGCCGTTTGGATTGTGAATGGAATTTTCATAAGCACAAAGAATCTCATCAACCTCATCTAGGGTATGCTCGAAGACGCAGACTCTAGCGCCCTGCTCTTTGAGCATTTTGATTAACTCGAGAGATGCTTCGTTGCTTTCCTTCGCGTTGCACCTCAGAGCATCAAGAATGATTCTAATGTCGAGATAGCAACAAGTTTGCTTGAAACGTTCCTTTCCATTGCCCCCGCTCTGAGTGTGTAGTGATATTGCGAGGGAAAGAAAGAACCCTTGAAGCATCTCAAGGATGAAATCAAATGTTGATGATTCCTTCTCCATCTCATCAAGGATGAACTGACCAACTTGGTACTCACAGCTCTTTTTCTTATTTGAGGGGAGAAAAGCAATCGATTTTGGGCTTTTCGCAAGGCTAAATCCGTGCGACTCAAAAAAGAGGAGTAAGCAATCAAGCGACTGCGCAGAATCCACATTTAAATTTCCCGTGCAATCACGTAGATATGACGCCAAATCATTTCCGACTTGTTCACAGTGTTGTTTGTATTTGTTTTCATTTTTGGCAAATCGCGCTATATCGTCCTTTAGCCCCGTATCGAGATAAAACCTATCGGAGCTTTTTTTAAGGAAAGTGGGCGATAGGCGGTTAAGCAAGGTTCTTGTCACGGAAAGGGGAATGGTCGCAAATCCAAACGTCGTGTTAAGATAGCTAGTTACGGCATCGAGCTTTACCTCATCTCCGATTTTAGTGGTCTTATGTATTGCTGTTTTTACAAACGGAATGAGGGAATCGAGAAGATCGCGATCTTTAATATTGAAAATGGAGTTTAGCATGGCAACGTTTGCCAAGGTGTAATTAATCGAAGTGGAAGTAGCTGATTTTGAATCCATCTTGATTGCGCTTTCTTCTTGGTGCCGCCTTTCTGGCTTGGAAACGGTCGGCAGCGTTGACGCCTTCCTATCTTTGGTTCTCTATTGTACTCAGCCATTTGAAATTGGAGTGCTGATTGCCCGGATTAATTCGTACCGGGAAGTTTTCTCTTTGACTTTGGGATTTCAGAAAGATGCTGATTAGCATGTGTTCTTCATTTTGCATGGTTGATTTCCGATCCCAACCGAACACATTGAGCGGATCGAAATCGTCGGGCGAAAACGACGAGACGAGCCCGCGATACGGGTTCGCTTGCGTCATGGATGATCACCCCAACCACCCAAGCGCCCACCCGACAGGATCGTCGCCAAACAAAGAATCAGGTGGGCGCCCGGGCGCATTCCTTGTTGGCTGAGACCATCATGGCAGCTGGCGAAAGGTATCATCGAAGGAGCGCGCAAGAAAGCACCCGTCTCCTTAACTGCCCAGAGCCAAGGAGGCGAACCATTCGCTTCTCCAGCAGACAGCAAAGTAACGCATCTATAGGAGCATGATGAAAAAGGGATCGCACGATGAGTTCAAGGATGGCGCCAAGACGATTGCAGCCATGGCTTATCCGCCAAATTCCACTATCGGAATCGCAATCTAAAATCATTGATTTCGATACTTTTCCGATTATTTGCCCATAATTCGCTATAAAACGACTCAGGGGCATTCCGCCAATACGGCGAGCCAAATACGTGATCTGGGAAACAGAATGCCGATGAGCAATACGGAATCGTTCTGTCGTTGGGTTTCCAGACCGAAGACGACATAAATGCGTTTACGCTAAAGACAGAGCGGGGATCTACACTGTGTAGTATTCCTTTGATCGCTAATGAAGACTTTCGAGAAAGAGAATGCGTACTCATAGAATTCGTCGTCGCTTTCCCATTCTTCCACATCTTCCGTCGTTGCTGGCCGCATGATGTATTGATCGCCCACAAACAAACGCGCAACAGTCATAAATTCCTCAAAGCTTGTAGTGGCGCCTCTAGCGTCAATGTAGTAGGATTTCCGATTCCGGCTCACTTTGCAAAATGCATGGAACCCTATTTTGTTTTCTGTTTCCATTATGTAGAGAGGATATCCAAAGATATCTCGAAGGGCCAATGCAAAGCAATTACACTCTCCTTGTAACAAGAAGCCGGCACAAGACCAAATAAAGGAAGCTTTTTCTTCTTCGTCATCCTCGTCTTTTGGGCATTCTGGCCTATCGGAGTAATCTATCCCAAATAAAATGTCTTGGCAATCTTCTTCGTTGTAATAGCCTTTGTGGCAGCCCCAACAATGAAATGACTTGTAATGACTATTCTCGTCCATCAGCTTTTCCGATTCCCAAATGATCAATAGCTTTCGCTGGCGTCTGTATTTTCAGATGCACAGCCACTGCTCAACTATACCAATCGCAAACCCCATACCCCGAAAACACTATTACTCGACACGGCTGTGCCAAGCATCATATTCACTACGAGCAATCTACTCATCTTTAAGCCGGCGCCTCATGTCTGCTCATCTTCAATAGAGGTGACCAGTTTCGAGGCATGACCGTACATGCGGTCGACATCAAGCTTGCCGTCCTCCAACGGAATGAGCCCGTATGCATCTTCGAACCTGAAGAGAATCTCGAGGATATTCAGAACGCTGCCGAGCTCCACCTCGATAAATGCCTGGGGGTCAACTCCGATGACCTCGGCGATGTGCCCGAGCATCTCATCGCTGGCTGCCGTCTATCCAGCTCGTACAGGCGGATAGATGGCTCGCTGACCCCAATCTAGGGCAGATTCACGTATTCTAATGCCAACGCTCGCATCGATTTCCTCGCATCGATCCGAAACTTGCCAAGGAGCAAGAAATCCCCTGTCCAGCCTGCGGCAAGCCCTGCGATGAGAAACGATCGTCCAACACGCTGCATCCGCATATCCTTCTGGAATTACAAGACGTTGTCGAGCGTCTCACCACCGGCCGCCAGAACGAGTCGCTAGCATCCATTCTGCGCTCCAGAGTTCGCCAAGGACGCCCCTTTCGGCCAGAACCCCCTGCACCATCTTCAGTCACGTCAGTAACGCAGAGAGCCCGCCACCAGCGCAAAGTCCGCGACACTTTTCGAAAACTCTTCTCCACGATGTTTGGATCAAAGGTTGGAAAACTTTTCGAAAACTGGCCTCGGCGATCGCTTTCCACGTCGATTTCGCTTTCTCCCTTGCGCGATGACGGATCCCCTGCGTCCCTCGTGCCACAAGGCGTTGGGCAGAGGGCCCAACCCGAAACCGAAATGGGGCGATCATGACTAGCAAATTGCAGGAACGCGCAATCGAGGCAGCAGCCGTATTCGTCGAGCGTCGCAGGTACGATGTCTTCGACAAGGCCTGGTCCCCCGAGGAGGGAATCTCGATCGATCTGGTTACCAGGGACGGAGACGACGTGGTGCTCACCGACGTCGCCGCCTGCGAGGGAATCGACAAGGGCCTTCCCGAAGAGGATCCCGCCGGCTCCCGCCAGTGCATGGAGATCGCGGCCGCAAGATGGCTCGCGGAATGCTCCGACGACTTCGGAAACGTCGTCATCCGGTGTATTCGCTACGATAAAACTCGACACAAGTGTTCACTTTTACGCTACCACTGACAAGGGCCCTCCGCCGTTTTTAGCTAATTGGCGCACGCGCGCCGTGCGACAGCCGCCTCGGCAGGAGCGGCTGTCGTCATATTACGGGCCTAGAGCCCGCTATTTGCTCAGGATGACCAGGAAGGTCAAGAGAAGTAGGAGAAGGATGATCCTATCCATCAGACTACCCCCTGCCTTGTAGAACCGCGGCCCGGAATACAGCTGGCTTCGGAGAGCAAGGCAGAGGACGACACACCGCCGCGTCCAGCTAAAATTAAAACAGAAATACGTACGCATGTTCGTGTTTTGTGGTACACTATCTTTACCAAGACAGGGTGAAAGTCGCTTCGGAGGCCCCCAATGGTACGAAGCGCCGACGCCGCGGATCCCCGCTGCCCCGACCCTGGCTTAGCCGGCGCACGCGACGCCGGCTGACCGGCGGGATGCCGGTTGATGCTACGTAATACCGGCATGTTGAAACCACTCGTCCTCCGGCGTGCGGATCATAGCATGTCGACTAAACCGAAGGGGCATACATCATGGACAATTCCAACGCAAGCCAGCAGATCGCTTTGTACGAGGACCCCGACCACGCAGTCCACCTTGACGTGCGCGTCGACGGCGATACGGTCTGGCTAACCCAGCAGCAGATGGCGACGTTGTTCGGGCGCGGAGTGCCGACTATCTCCAAGCACATTCATTCCGCAGCAAAGGAAGAGCTTGCCGGAATTCGAACTATTTCATTTTTTGAAATAGTTCGCTTAGAGGGAACAAGAACGGTCAAACGTCAGGTCGAGCACTACAACCTCGACATGATCATCTCGGTTGGCTACCGCGTGAAGTCTCAGCAGGGCGTGTACTTCCGCCGGTGGGCAAATGGCGTGCTCAAGCAGCATCTACTCCAGGGATACTCCATCAACCAAAAGAGACTCGAGGCGCTCGGAACGGTCTTCAAGGTCCTCGAGAGGTCGAGTACTCCGGAACTCTCCGGTGCGGCAGAAATTCTACAGAAGTACCTTCCGAGCCTGACTCTGCTCGATGAATACGACACGGGAAGGATGAAGGCGCCCCAGGGCAACGAGCCCAACTGGGAGCTCGGTTACACCGAAGCCCTCGAAGTCGTCCGCAGCCTACCGTTCTACTCGTCGTCCACTCTGTTCGGACGAGAGCGGGACAACCAGTTCGCCGGAATCATCAGCGCCCTCTATCAGGGCTTTGGCGACCAAGACCTATATCCCTCCGTTCAAGCAAAGGCCGCCAACCTTCTCTACCTCGTAGTGAAGGACCATCCATTCTTGGATGGCAACAAGCGCTCTGCAGCGGCGCTCTTCATTCACTTCCTCGATAAGAACGGAGTTCTCAGAGACGGAGAGAGACTCCGCGTGGAGGGCAACGCGCTCGCGGCCATGACGCTCATGATTGCCCTCTCTGACCCAAGCGAGAAAGACTCCATGGTTACGCTGGTGGAGAATTTCATCGCGTAGCGCCTTCGCCCGAGCACCAGAATCGACGTTCCTTCATATAGCAGATGCAAACGAGGAAAGGGTCATCAAAGTAAGGCACCGTCATGGCGAGGGAGGTGCCGCAATGAGTCGTTCCATGAAAAGCCATATAAGCCTACAATTGTCATCAGATGTAGGCTTATATGGCTTTCGAGGGGAGGTCGGCATGGTGATCACCTACCGGGAGGCGCTGGCTGAACTCGGGAGCAGGTACCGCGTTCGCAAGGCGGTGTCGGAAGGGACGCTCCACCCCGTCGGCCGAGGGATGTACTCGACCAACCGGGACGAGGACGCCCTCGCCGTGATCGCGAAGCGCTACCCGGGGGCATCCTGACCGGGCAGACCGCGCTCTACGCCCACGGGCTCGTGACCGCGCCCCCCGACCGGATCGACCTGGCCACGAAGCGCGGTGGGACCAAGATACGCGACGCCGCCGTGCGCCAGCACTTCATCCCGGAGGGATGGCTGGGCGTCGGGAGGTCGACCGTCTCGGTGGACGGGACCGAGCTTGCCGCTTACGACCCCGAGCGCATGCTCCTCGAGCTCATGCGCTCGCGCAACAAGCTGCCCTACGACCTCTACCGGGAGGCCGTCGCCTCGTTCCGCAGGCGGTCGGAGCGGCTGGACATATACAGGCTGCAGGACTACGCGGAGGCAATCCCGCACGGCGAGGCACACCTCGAGCGCGCCATGGAGGAGGTATTCTGATGGACCTGAACGAGATGAGGGCGCGCTACGAGCGCGAGGAGGGCTACTCCTGCCTCAACGCGACCGCGCGCGTCTGCCAGGACGTGATCCTCTCGAAGCTGGCGGCATCCGGCATGCGCGACCGAGTGACGGTCAAGGGAGGGGTCCTGATGTGCGCGCTGTCGGGGAGCGGGCGCCGCGCAACCCAGGACATAGACCTCGACTTCGTGCGGTACCCGATGACCGACGCCTCCATTCGCTCCTTTGTGTCCGCCCTCTCGAACCTCGGCGACGGCGTAACCGTCCGCATCGCCGGCGAGATAGAGGAGCTGTCGCAGCAGGACTACAAGGGCAGGCGCGTCAACCTCAAGGTCAGCGACGGGCGCAGCACGTTCGACACGAAGCTCGACCTGGGGGTCCACGCGAGCGCCGCGATGGAGCAGGACGAGCTGTGGTTCGACGTGGCACACCGGCAGGAGGGCGTCTGCCTGCTTGCGAACTCGAAAGAGCAGGTGTTCGCCGAGAAGCTCAAGTCCCTGCTGCGCCACGGCATCCGAACGGCCCCGGAAACTCGTTTCATGGAGCGTTTCATGGAAAATCCCCCTAATCTAGCAACGGTTCAGAGTCTACTAGATTGGGGGGACGCGAGCCAAGTCGACAAGGGCAGTTAACCGGCGGCTATTCATGCCTCGATTTAGAACCGCTCGAGAATCTCCGCAGCGTTCTCTCGCAGATAGATATCTAGGTCTGGCACGGCAAACTGCACGTAGCCCCTCTGCGGAGCTTGAATAACCTCTCTTTGAAGCAGCTTAGCCCTAATAGAGCTGACCTCATTGGTCTTTTTACCCATGCGTTTGGCAATCTCAGATGATTTGGACTGCTGCTTATCCTCGCACATGGCCAAAAGGTATTTGATATCGTTGAGTCCCAGTCCAGAAATCGCGGGCTCGTGAACAACATCGTGAAAACGAGCCTCTGCCAGCGCAATGCCCTCGATAACATCGCGCTCGCTCACGTTGGCACTTTTGACGCGATGCAAGTTGGCGCGCTGCCAAATGGAGTAACCGACCAGTTGCACCAGATAGGCATAGCCCTTAGTGGCCTTAGCGGCTCTCGACAGCAGATCGTCCTCTATGGTCAAACCAGTCGCGACAAAGCTATCGCCCATAGAGAGAGCCGCCTCTACTTGTTTACCTTTCTAGGGATCGGTTAACAGTCAATCATCGTTTCAATAATTGTCGCAGACTATATCGAATAATATCGAGCTGTATAAGCTTGTATAAACTTATCGCGAAAGTATCGATCTTTCGTAATTTGTCTTAATAAGTAGTCCAACATTGTTTTCTTCCAAGCTCATAGCGAAAGAAAGTTAGGGACTCCTAAAAACCATTGACTTAGACCGAGAAATACTCGCTCTCAGCGGATAAGTTCGGCCCCAACCATGGATCGCCCGTCAAGAAGAACTCAGGCCAGCGCTGCATGAACAGTGCTTGCTCGCGCTTCCAGCGGCGCAGCTTTTCCTCGTTGGCCTCTTCCCTGCCGCGCGAGGTGAACTCGTAGTGGTACAGCTCTGCATAGGGCGTAAAGATGGTGCGGTAGCCGGCCTCCCACACGCGCAGGCAAAAGTCAGCGTCGTTAAAACCGACGGCGAATTCCTCGTTGTAGCCGCCGACCCGCTCAAATACGTCGCGTCGGACCATCTGGCAGGCACCCGTTACGGCGCTGAAGTTACCGGGGCGCACAGCGCGGGCAAGATAGCCCTCGCGCTTTGCCGAGAAGTCCTGGTTGGCATGGGCAAGTGCGCCACGCACGCCAACCAAAATGCCGGCATGCTGCACCAGATGATCGGCAAAGTAGAGTTTGGCGCCCACCACGCCCGCATCGGGACGCTGCAGATACCCCATCATCTCTTCGATAAAGTCCGGACTTATGACCTCGGTATCGTTGTTCAGCAGCAGCAGGTAGTCGCCCCTGGCATGCTCCACGCCAAAGTTAATGATCTTGGAGTAATTGAACTCACCCGGCCAGTACACAACGCGCGCGATGCCCTTACCTTCGGATGCAGCAGTCACGCGCTCTGGCAGGGTTTCGTAATACGCAAACGTCTCCGGGGCTTTGCTGTTGTTCTCCACCAAGACGATCTCGTAATTGGCATACGTTGCCTTCTGAGCGATCGACATCACGCAGGCATCGAGCGTCTCAACGTGATCCTTGGTGGGAATCAGAATGCTCACCAGCGGCGCAGACTCCGACAGCGCATAACGCATGTGATAGACAAACGGCGTCTCGGTCTCCTCGACCGTTCCGCAAATGCCCAGCGCGTTAAAGTGGCGCTGAAGCGCAAGGCGCCCGGCTTCAATAGCATACGGCTTACTATCGGCAGAACCGTCGGCGGTCGATCCCGGATGCACGCGCCAGTGATACAGCACATGCGCAACGTGCTCAAAGCGCGCGCCGGCTGCAAGGCAGCGGAGCGTCAGGTCGTAATCCTGGGCGCCCGCAACGTCTTCTGGGGACATACCAATGTGATCGATGAGCGCCTTCTCCACCATCAGGAAATGCGTCACGCAGTTATGGCTATAGAGCAGGTCGACGTTGATCTGCGTCTTAAAGACCGGCTGACCCCACTCCCCTGTTTTCTGGAACATGTCCTCGTCGCAGAACAGGACCTGGGGACGCTCGCCCTCGGCCGCCTTATTCAGTGCGGAAACATACTGGAATAACGCGTCCGGTTCCAGAATGTCGTCATGGTCCAAGAACGCGACGTAGTCTCCAGTCACCTGCTGAATACCAGCGTTGGTGTTGACCACAATGCCGCCGTTGCCGGGCAGCCCAATACGACGAACGCGCTCGTCGTGAGCGCCTGCCGCAAGGGTGGCCACCGCATCCCATTCAGGCGAGGCATCCATAAGGAGCAGCTCCCAGTTGTCATAGCTCTGGGCTAGCACCGATTCCAGCAGCTCGCGCAGGTAGACCCGATCAGTCTTGTAGCACGGCACCACAATGCTCACGAGCGGCCTATAGGCAAAGGTCGCCGAAGCGACACGCTGGCACGCCAGATCGCCCGGCTTTGCGCGATGCTGTTCAAACCAACGTCGATAAGCCGCGTCGTCTGCACGCGCGTCTTTCATGCGGTTCCAGCTGTCGTCGACCATGCCGTTGTACAGGCGGCCATCCATAGCGCAAAAACCACTCTGAATCTGCTCCGTGGGATCGCTCACAATCGCGACAAAATCTCGTATATCCTGAGACATCTCAACGCTCAGATACGTTTTATTGACGCGGCAACCGTTGCGCTGCGGCACGTCGACCTGCGATTCAAACACATGCACGGTGACATCGATGGCATTCATATGCGTATCGAAGATCTGGAGCTCAGGTGCGCACTGGGGGTCTCCCGCCCAGGTAACCTCATAGCGCCACACCGCGCCGGTGTCTGCCGGCAAATAGCGAATGGCATCGATCTCGTAGCGACCGCAGCATTCGCCACGCTGCGCATCGCGGATAAGCGCGCAAAGCGCAGACTTTGCTTTGTAGTTAATCTTGGATTCCAGCTTGGCCACGCGGCTATCGAGGCGAATGGAGCCCAACCTTTGGCAACCGGATGCAAAAACGACATCCATCGACGAGCCATCCAAAAACGGAAGCACCAAGACGGCGAGCTCGCGCTCGTAATCGGAAACGGAAGGGCAAAGCGCCAGCACACGGCCATGATCGACCGGGAGCACCAGCGACGGCACACAAGAACCACTCGTCGTCGCATGGGCAAACGATTGAGAACCCTCCCGCTCAATAAGCGCGGCGACATCCTGACCGGCAAAACGAAGCAGCACAAACAGACGGCCCTGGCTGCGGCAAAGCGCCAAACGCTTGATACTCATTTACACTTCTCGCTTTCCCAGGGCGTTCGCTGCCATGCGTTTGCAGGCACCCAGGCGCCCAAACCTCAAGACGTCGTAATCGAACATGAGCTTTTTGCACTCACGGGCATTGGGGGCCTTGCTGGTAAGCGCCGCACGCACCATAGCGGCAACAGAAGGAGCGCATTGTGCGAGCGCAGCATCGCTGCCCACAGCAGAGTCGGCAAGTGCCGTGGCAACGGCAGCAAACACCTTACCGCAGTCCGAACCCAGCAACCTGAGCGCGTCGTACAGCACCAGATCGCACAGGAAATATGCCAGGTCATCGGCATGCCGGACATCGAGACCGTCGCGCTGCCAGTCAGCCAGCACCGCGGAGTAAATCTTCACGTGCTCCAGCAGACGTGTCTCGTCGTCGTAGCGCATGGTGTCCATGAGCGAACCCTTGCGCGCCACGCGGTAGTCATACAGCTTGTTCGAGATAAGCGCGGTCTTGCGCGAGCGACCGTACACGGCAAAATCGAAGACCTGATCCTCGCCATATTTAACGGTTTCGTCAAACACGATCCCGTTGCCCAGCAAAAACTCGCGCTTGCAGGCGGTACGCCATGCAAAGGGGCGAGACGCTTCCTTAAACAGCAGGTCGGAGCTATAGCCCACAAACGACACATCACGCGGGCTCAGCACATAGTTAAGCCACGGATACCCCGCCTCCAGCGGATACGGATTCGCGCCAAAGGTCAAAACGTCGCAGCCCTCGCGCTCAAAGGCATCGACGATCACGCGGCATGCATCGGGCGTAAAGCGATCGTCGGAATCTAAGAACGCGATGATAGGAGCCGTGGACGCGGCGATACCTGCATTGCGCGCGCTCGACAGGCCACCGTTGGGCTTATCGACAAGCTTAAAGCGCGCGTCCTTTTCGCAATAGGCAGCCGCAATATCGCGCGAACCGTCCGGCGAGCCGTCGTTGACCAGCACGCCTTCCCAATCGGGCATGTCCTGCGCAAGCAGGGAGTCCAGGCACCAGGCCAGGCACTCCTCAACCTTATAGATGGGAACGACAACGGAAATCTTGGGGGTAGCCATAATCAAGTGCTCCTACTGTGCGACCGGAACGTCATCGGGGTGCGGGTTATCACCGTAGGTGCGCTGATACGTCAGTACGCGCCAGACCAGCGGCAGCCCGCCAATCTTAAAGTAATGCTTAAACGTATTGATCTTGCCCGGCTTTTTAAAGCCAAAGCGCGAATCGATATAGGCGCGGGGCGACTTGACCATCAGGCGCAAGTCGGTCTCGCCACGCGGATCGAACAGCGACAGGTCAAAGCGACCGGCATCCCAATCGGTCTTGAGCTCGGACGAGGCTTTCTTCCAAAACTGCTCACGCAGTTCATTGACCAGACGCTCATCATTCCAACGGTACGTATCGACCTTCATGCGCATTAAAATGCCCTGGAGCTGAGCCTTAAGCTCGGGGCGTTCATCCAAAAAGCGCTGCATCTCGGCATATTCGTCGCAAACGCAAAACACCTTGTTGGGCGAATTAACGGAGCTCTTCTCGTTATCCTGGCGATAGCACAAAATGGGGTCCGTAATAAACGCGGAACGCTCGGCGCAAGCCCAAACCTTAAAGTTAAAGCCGGCGTCCTGATACGAGGCACCCGGCGTGGGAAGGAACCGAATCTGATTGTCGTTGAGGAACTCGCGCCGATAGATAGCCGACCAAATGGAAGGTTTGCGGTAGAAAATGCCCGGGCGATCGACGGGGCGATACGCGGCACCCGTCATATGCTCGTCGATGATCCCAAACAGCTCACGGCGCTCGCTGGGCGTGGACCAATACAGGTAAAAGTCGCCCTTTACCACATCGGCATGCTCGGCATCGGCCTTGGCGACCAGCTTTTGGAGCGAATCCTCAAACATAAAGTCGTCGGACTCAAGGATGCCCACGTACTCACCGCGCGCTATCTCCAGGCCGCGGTTCATCGAGTCGCCGTAGCCGCTGTTGGCTTTGTCGATCATCTTTACACGGGGGTCGCGCTCCATGTACTCGCGGATGATATCTGGCGAGCTATCGGTAGAACCGTCGTTAATGCAAATGATCTCAATGTCTTTGAGCGTCTGTGCCACGGCGGAATCGAGGCACTCGCGCAGATAGCGCTCGACATTGCAGATGGGAACAAGCAGCGAAACTTTAGGGGTATCAGAGTTCTGCAAGAGAACCTCCTGTTGGATAGCGTGTAACAGGGTTATTTTAGCAGCCGAGTTGCGGCGGGCGGCAGCGCCTGGAATTAGATAAAGCGCTCCAGGCAGGCTTTGAGACCGCGAGTCGAAAGATAGAACTGCGTGGCGTCTGCCATCGAAACGCCCGAGGTCGCCGCAACGAGCTTGTGGGCAACACGGCGAACGGCACCCTTAGCAGGCATATCCGCCCACTCCGTTCCCAAAAACGTCGTGAGATCCATGTTGACGCGAGCCGCCACGCGATGGAAGTCATCGGCATCCAAGCGCGCCAGGTCGAACACAATGAGGTCCAAAAACCAAGTTATCAGCTCGCCGGGGCACAGACCTAAAAGACCGTAGGCCGCCCAGCCCTCCAAGACCTCCTCGAGCATCCTCATGTGGGCGTCAAGCTTTTTGGCGCGAGCCTCGGCACTGTTGAACTCGTGCGTCGCCGATTCGCTCTCCATCACGTAGTGGTAGAACTTGTCCGGCATGACGACGGTCTTGCGGGCAAGCGCATAAGCCGCAAATTGGAAGACGACGTCCTCGCCCAAAGCCAAACCGGAGGCGAAGCGAATGCCTTCGCGATTGAGCAGCTCGCGCGAAAAAGCCACGCGGCAGGCATAGGGCTGCGCATTCGAATGGAACAGCAGTTGGGGATCACGGGCGCCGAAGGTACCAGCTTTGGGGCTCATGAGTTGCTGGACGCGTTTAGGGGCAGCATCGGCAGGTTCACAGACGCCGCCAAAAACGGCGGCCTCGGCATCTGCAGACTCCATGGCATGCAGCACACGCTCGACCGTCTGGGCATCAATGTAGTCGTCGGCGTCCACAAAAAAGACGGTCTCGCCCTCGGCGGCATCGATACCGGCATTTCGAGCACACGAGACGCCCGCGTTTTCCTGGTCAATCACCAGCACGCGATCGTCGGACTGCGCAATCTGGCGCAACACGTTCAACGAATCATCAGTCGAACCGTCGTTGACGCAGACAACCTGAATCGAGCGCTCGGACTGAGCCAACAGCGAATCGAGGCATCGCTGAATGGAGCGCGCAGAGTTGTAAACGGGGACGACAATGGTAGCTTTAGGACACGAGGCCTCTCCCATGCCGACCTACCCCCTCAGCGATTCGATGAGGAAGGCGGCAACCACGCCAGGGCCTCCAACCGAGGCGTAATACTTAGCGCGCCCCAAGGCACCATCCGTCGCAAAACTCGGATGCTCGTCAACCCAGCCCTCAGGATCTTTGAGGATGGCAGCGAGATTCGCGCGCTTCCACGGCTTGAGGTCGTCAAGCGAAAACTCCCCCGCGTCCAAGGCCGCCTGAAATTCCTTGGCCATCTGCACCAGGAACTCCTTATAGAACTTAGGCGCCAGGCGCACATAGTTCCACATATACGAATCGTACTTAATGAGCTGATTGAACTTGAGCATGCGCGCGACGTCATCACCTGCGTGGTCGCGGGCATAATCCTCTCGAATCCAACGCTCAATCTCGGCATACTCGGTATTGACGCAAAAGACCTTAGCCGAAGAATTGACCGAGGAATTCTCGTTGTCCTGACGATACGACAACACGGCATCATGCAAGTAAACAGCCTTATCGGCGCACGCGATCACCTTAAAGGCAAACGACGTGTCCTGAAAGGACGCCCCCGGAGTCGGCAGGAACGTAATGCCGTTCCGCTCAAGAAAATCGCGACGGTACACGGCCGACCAAATCGATGGCTTTTGCTTAAAGAACTGCGTCGTATCGCTCGGATGCACCGGCTTGCCGCAATCCCGAGGTCTAAACATCTCGTGCAGCGAACGGCGCTCCTCGGGCTTAGACCAGTAGAAATCAAAGTTCGCCTTCGCAAAGTCGGCATTATTGCTATCAGCGGCCGAGACAAGCTTTTCGAGTGCGTCGGGCGCCATAAAGTCATCGGACTCCAAGATGCCAACGTACTTGCCACGCGCCATCTCCAGACCGCGGTTCATCGAGTCGCCGTAGCCGCTGTTGGCCTTGTCGATCATCTTGACGCGCCCATCGCGCTCCATATACTCGCGGATAATCGCCGGCGAGTTGTCGGTCGACCCGTCGTTAATGCAGATGATCTCAATATCCTTGAGAGTCTGCGCCAGGGCGGAATCGAGACACTCGCGCAGGTAGCGCTGAACATTGTAAATGGGGATAAGCAGCGACAGAACAGGGCTGCCAGAGGCGTTAGTAGACAAATGTGCTCCTTAGGAAATACCTGTCGTTTCATGGTATCAAAGGGTCAGCGCGCCAGCCGGCGTTTATATAATCTATGGAGCTCGCAGAGGAAAAAACCGATACGAAAGGACGCCATGCAGCCCAAAGCCGCACGCAACATACCCATCGAAGCGCTGCGTTTGGTCGCGGTCGCCGGCATCGCGGTGTTTCACACCTTTCAGTGGACCTTCCAAGCGACCTGCGTCGGCTTGCCGGAATACGCGCCGCTTGCCGCCTTCCCCCATTCCGGCGTGCTCGGTTTTATTAACCTGCTGGGCTGCTGGGCCAACGAGGTCTTCTTTATGATCTCGGGCTATTTTCTCATCGCCTCAGCCGTGCGTGCTTGGGACGGTGGGACAACGTGGAAGTCGCAAATGCAACGGACGGCGCAGCGCCTAGGCAAGGTTGTTATGCCCGCTGCGTTTTATTGTGTCGTGGCGCTCTCGTGATCCACGGCCGTCTCTCCCATTCCCGATGTTACCCTCAGCACGCACCACTGGTACACGCTAGGCCTTGAGTTTATCTGGGTCTATGCCGCCACGGTCTTCATGGCGCCATGGTTTGGACTGGCTAAGAGTCGACTCTCCCAGAAGAGCTACACGACGACGGTCATCGCCGTTGGCATCCTCGCATTTGTTGTTAACGGGTATATAGCCGCCATGAGTACGACAAGCGCCGGCGAGTTTTCTTGGCTCCAGAAACTCATGAGCGCCGTCACGTACGTTATCGCGTTTTTGATTGGCGGACTGCTCCGCGACGTAACCGGCGCCATGGATTCGGACAAGGCGGGCGCCTTAGGCACGCGGTCGCTCGCAGCGGTTTTGGCGCTCACCATCATCCTGGAAGGAGCACTCTCCTTCACCGACAACCTCACGGCAATGGCAACTCTCTCCTACAAATCAACCTCGTTGATCTCGTTTGCCCTCGCTGCCGCCTCCCTGCTCTTTGCGGCAACCCGACGCAGCGCCTCGGGCAATCCGCGGACTGCAGGTGTCATCGTCACCTTATCGACCGCCACGCTCGGTTTCTATGTGATGCAGTCGCTCACCAGTAGCCTGTGGCGTCCCGTCTTCAACACACTGCTCGCAAACATACTGGTCAGCCAAAACGGCCTGGCAGCTATATGTATCATCACGGGTACCGTCATTAGCATCGTCTTTGCTCTGGCGCTCCTCATCATCGATGCAGCTAGAAGCCTTATCGTTCGCAAGCTCAAACGACAATAGACACGCTGTCGTCAGACGCCAAAGCCGCTAAACCCGTGGCAGGTTCCTGCGTTTTATTCAAAGCTTGCCGACAAGGTGCAGTGAGCCTTTACAATAGGACAGTCCCAAGGACGTATTCGATAGCTTCCGCGCAGCGCTCGCGCGCCGCGCGTGAAAGGATATATTGCCCCATGCCTTCAACCCTTCCCGCCCCCATCGATAAGCTCGCCATCGTTGTCGTCACGTACAAGCGCCAGGAACTCCTGGCCAACTTGTTCGACTCCATGACCGAGCTCACGGCAACGCCCTGGCGCATCGTGATTGTCGATAACGAGAATTCGCGCGAGACCGAGGCCATGTGCACCGCATTCAACGAGCGCCTGGCCAACCTGTGGGGCATCGACACCGAGCAGCCCGACGCGCAGGGCGGCATCGACCGTGTCATCTACGCCCCGCAGCTCGAAAACGGCGGCGGTGCGGGCGGTTTCTCCGCTGGCACTAAATGCGCTTACGACCTGGGCGCCCAGTGGTTCTGGGTGATGGACGACGACGTGCTCGTCATCCCCGAAGGTATCGAGCGCTTGGCCAAGTGGACCGACCGCTACGACGTTATCCAGGGATCGCGCCTGGACTTTGACGGCGGCGCCTTCTTTTGGCAATACCAACTCATCCTTTCGCTCGGCATTCCCAACCCTGTCGCCAAGTGGGACTTGGGGCCCGAGGGCTACCGCACCATGAACCAACTGTGCTTTGAAGGCGGCATGTTCTCGCGCCGCGTGGTCGACAAGATTGGCCTGCCCGACGCACGCTTCTTTATCTACGGCGACGATGCCTGCTACGGCTACGTGGCCAGCCAGCACTTCCCCGCCGCCGTGGTTGCCGACGTGGTGCTCAAGCGCGCCCGCGCCGTCTCCAACTGGGATATCGCCGGCAAACGACAGCTCAACTCCACGAGCGACACCAACCGCTACTACATCATGCGCAACCGCGGTTATCTGGCACGCTACATGCAGATCTACGGCGACTACCACCCTGTGCTGTTCCGTCTGGGCAATGCCGCGACCTTCTGCAAGGAGTTCATTCGTCTGGCAGCAGTCGACAAATGCTTTAAGACCGGTATTCCGGCGCTGCGCCGTGGCATGAAGGACGCCCGCAAGATCGTTAAGGATCCCAACTGGAAGCCCATGCCGCCCCTGAAGGACGCCGAGTAGTAAAGGGCTTTCGCCCGCCGCTACAGTCGTTGACACACCACGGACACACGCTGACCGTCAAAACCAAAGCCCCAACGCATGCGCCCGACGGCGGGGCGCGGCACGCGAATATCATCGATGCCGTTGCGCTCGATTTCGAGCAGCGCCTGAACCGCCAAAAGTTCCAGGCCCAGGGCATCGACGCCAGGGTCGTACAACATGTTGATCGTAATGAGCGGTCGCTCATCGAGCATGCCGAGCGTGTCGGCCACGTCAAACACCCGACCGGTGGGAATCACCTGGATATCCCAGCGATCCGAGACGCCACTTCGCTTGGAGCTGGGATTGCAATAGCCGGGCAGTCCAAAGCAGAGCCCCTGAAGCGCCAGATGATAGGCTGTCGGCACATCTGATTGGACCACATCGATGCCCAGATCGCCGATAGCACAGCTCAAAGCTTGCTTTACAGTGTCCTCGTCTCCTCGACACAACCCGTCATGGAACGAGTCGATAACTCCAACGTCCTCAACGGCGCACTCAAACCATTCCAGAATTACAAGACGGAGCGCCTGACGCACTTCGTTGTTAGGCAGACGCAGGGAACGAAGACACGCGCCGTCCCCCGAATGCCCCGTCATATCCGTCGTAAGAAATCCAGACAGATACAGCGCAGTCCAGATATCATCGGACTTGGCGGCATCGGCCTCCTCGGCATGCACATGCACTGGCGCCTCAATAAACCCATGCGCCTCAAGTAAATCGAACAATGCGGACAGGCGCATGAGATTCCAGTCGCCGACGCATGCGCTCAGACGGTCGGCGTAACCATACAGATCTGCCCGAACGGGCGCGACGCAACCGCGATGTGCGTAGTCCACCACACGCTCCGGGCTCGAGCAATATAAACCACCAAGCAGGTAGCCCTCGAGCCACTCGCGCGCGTCATCCAGACAGTCGTTGCGCCCGATGCGATCCAGCAGCGCCCGGACTTCGTCGTCCGAAAAACCGAACCATTGATCACACCAACTCGACAACGGTGTCGCCGACCGATAGGAAACCCCACGCTGGGACAACGCAAGCTCGGTAGGACCGGGGTGCTCGCCCATCAGACACGTCAATCGCAACGAGTCGCCGGCGTCGGCAATGGTGTCGAACAACATTCGGCTGAGCGACTCCAGGGAATCCACGCCACCGTCGTCCTTAGTGCCCAAACGCTTTGGACATACTGCGTCGTAGTCGTCAATCAGAAGAACAACATGTTCATCGAAAGCTACCTGGAGCAGTTTAATAAGCACGCCAAGCGCCGCATCGATCTCCCTATCGCTGGCCACCCCACGCGCCACCCTCTCGATAAGACGAACCTCACGTCTTGACAGATCAGGCGCGGCAAGCAGCGGCAGCAATCGGGCGCACTCGTTCGCGACAGCGTTGCGAATAGCCGCCGCAGCATCAGCGTCACACCTCACAGCGGCAGTTGAAAAGTCAAGCGTGATGACCGGATAACACGCGTGCTCATCACGATAGCGACCGCCGCCCGCCTGCCAAATCTGGGTGCCGACGAACGGGCTTCGATCCGGCCGCCGGTGATCAGGTCGTTCCAAATAGCATTTGAGCATCGATAGATTCATGCTCTTGCCAAAACCCTTTGGCCGACAACAAAGCGCAACAGGCGCTTCGCTGTCCAATATATCGGCAATAAACATAGTCTTATCGACGAGTAAACACCGATTGATTGCATCGGAAAAGTCGTGTACATCAACCGGCAGAGCTGCGTTATCCGCATAACTGAGCAACCGTGCGCCAAACGCATGAGCAACACCATAATTCGCCTGTTCAGACACCGTAAACTCTCCTTCTAACGCAGCACGATGCCCATTGTAGCGAGCGGGTAGGGCGCAACAATATCGACATGCAAACGTTTCGGGCAACGGTAGCAACAGACCCCCGAGGGGGCATAACAAATCGTTGCACAACAAAAACGGGGCCCGATGCCGCCGCACCGGACCCCGTCCCAAACTCTTATAGAAAACGATCTGGAAGATTACTCCTCCGAGCCGTCCTCCCCTGAAGCCTTGTTCTGCTGATCGAGTTTATGCTTGCCACTCACAATAGACGTGGCGCCCAGCGTGGCCAAGCTTGCACTGGCAAGGCTCGCCATCACAATCAGATCGCCCGTCTTGGGCATGTTGCCGCCCGAGGACTTGGTAGTTGTAGTCGTCGTGGTTGTGGTGGTCACCGTTTTGGAGTCATTTTGCTCCTGGACCTGGTCATCGGTGTTGCCCTTACCGCTGTCCTCGCTCTGCTGCTTTCCGTCCTCAGTCTTGCCCTTGCTCTTGTCTTTCTCCTCAGATTCAGACTTCTTATCCTCGTCCTTCTTCTGTTCGGACTTGTCGCTCTTCTCCTCAGAGCTAGAACCCTTATCGGATTCGGTCTTCTCGGAAGCCTTGTCCTTGGAGTCGCCCTTTGCGGCTTCGATCTTTTCCGTGGAAACCTGATCAGAGTTGCCCTTGTTCTGGGTCGAGCCGTTATTGACGCCAGCCATCAGCGAAGAGCCCAGCGTAGAACCAAGCTGCTCGGAGAAAGAAGGCTTCTTGTCCGGCGAAGCAACGGGAACGTCCGGCGCCTTATTCGAGTCATCCTTGGAAGCATCGGAACCAGGGGTTGCGTCAGAGCCGGAGCCGTTGTTAGAGCCGGTGCCAACGGACGAATCGCTCGAGCCGGTGGATGAGTTAGAGGTGCCAGCGCCGGTCGAACCAGAAGCGTCGCTGTCCGTATTGCCGGCAGAGCTTGAAGACGAATCGCCCGCAGCAGAGCCGTTTGAATCGGAGCCGTTCGAGGTAGAGCCGTTGTTGGTAGTGCCACCAGCAGAGCCATCACCGTCAGCATCGGTCGAGGGCGCATCCATCCTGTCATCATTGACATCGTCACTCGAGTCGTCATTCGAATCAGGTGTCGGCGAGGGCGCCGGCGTGGGCTCGGGCTGCACGGGCGTCGCAGCGGCAGCGGCCTCGTCCTCGGCGATATAAACCAAGCAGTCCTTGAGCTCGTTGCGGTAGCGGTTCTTCCAGCCCTCATGATACTGGGGCTGGCTCGAATACTTGGTGGCGACGTTATTGACCACGCTATTGGAGAGCGCCGTCACAAACTCGCGGTCGGACATATCGTTGGAGAGATTCGCCCAACGGAAGAAGTCCCTGCAGCCACCGGTGCCGCACATGTTGGTGATGCTCCACACCATGCCCTTGACGCAATCGGCGCGGCCCGAAATATCAATGCCCAAGCCGCTCTTGAGCCACGCCTCGGTCACCGCATAGTACGAGTTGTACGCATACGCATCCTGCAGAGCCGAAAACTCAGCAGGGTCGGTGTTATAAGCGCCCTGGAAGGCCTCCTGCGCAATACGGCCCAACTCGGTGAGCTGGCCGCTCTCGTACATGGCATTGCTCGTGTTGGAAATCTCGCTGCCGCGATCAATCGCATCCTTGAGCATGCTGTATTTTTCGGGGTTGTAGTTGTAGGCCTGCTTCATAAACGGAATGAGCGACCATCGACGGTCGAACTGGTAATAACCCAGCGCGTTATAGCCGTCGCCATACGAAAAGCCCTGGTTATAGTTGCCATGGCTCTCGTACTTGGTAAAGTACTTCATCTCGGGGGTCACGTTAACAAACGAAACGCCCTGGACCGACCTCAGCACGCCCGAGAAGGACTGCTGGGTATAGAGACCCTTATCGATATCGGTCGCATCCGAGGCAACGCCCGGTGTGGGCTCCTCGGCGGCAGCGGGTGCGGGTGCGGTAACGGCGCCAAACGAAAGCGCCAGCGTCAGGCCCGCGACAATCGCAGAATGCTTGGGCTGCATAAGATCCTCCCTGCATTGGTGTAGTTAAAGTGCAGTTTGCAAAGATAGAAATAAGTATTGCAGCTCGCCCGTTGTTGCACAACAACCCCTCGGTAAACGGCAACAACCCTCCGCGAAATCTTAAGGAATTAAACAAACTGGTCGTCAGGCACTAGAAGAAGCTCGCCGTAACGCTCCATCAGCCCGTCTCTCAACTGACAGAAAGCGGGGATATAGACGTTCATGATGCGCTGAATCAAATCTTGAGCGAGCTTGTTGTCATAGATATGGACGTTCGTATTGCGGTCTCTGAGCATATCTAGCCAGGCCGCCTCATTAATAAAGTCGTAGAATCGGTACGACTCCTTCAAGATGGCACGAGGAGACCCCGACGCGGCAAGCGTAGCGCCCTCATACTCGAGCAGACGCTTAAGGAGCTTCCAGCTCAGTTCAAATTGAAGATTGAACTTATTAATCAATCCACTCTGAACAAAATCATTGCTAAGATCCTGATTGGGCGCATCCTCAAGATTCGCCAAGGCGCTGACAAAGTTCTCATATTTTTTCATACAGGACTACACCATCCCTAGCTATTTCGTCGAGCAACGACTGCGATGTGGACTCATCGAGATTGACGACGTCTACATTTAAAAGAGTATCAAGACGCTCCTCGATCAAATATGACAACCGGCCGAAATCCCGGCAACCTGCTACGGCGATGTCAATATCGCTTTTAGGCAAATTGTCACCTCGAGCGCGAGACCCAAACAGTACAACCTTCTCGGCGTCACATTCCCGAGCAAAAACCTCGATTTGCTTGTACACCTTGTCGAGAGATGCCATTTGAAGTCCTACAGCTTAATGTCAAAGTTAATCTCGGGGACGGCAGCAAGGTCGGCCAACGACACGCCGTCGACGTACTTTTCGATCACGTCGTCCAGACCGCGCCAGAATTTGACGGTCGAGCAAAGATCGCTGCGGGCGCAGCTGTTGTCGATGCCATCGCATGCCACCGGAGCCGTGCTGCCCTCGACGGCGCGCAGGATGTCGCCGGCACGCACCTCGGCCGAGTCCTTGGCCATCATGTAGCCGCCGCCCTTGCCGCGCACGCTCTTAAGTAGGCCCGCCTTCATAAGCGGACGCACCAGCTGTTCCAGATACTTTTGCGAGATACGCTCGCGGTCGGCGACCTCGCGCAGGGCGATCTTGCCCTCGGCGTCACCAAGCGCTGCGATATAGATCATCAGTCGGAGGGCATAGCGGCCCTTAGAAGAAATGAGCATACCTACCCTCCCATTGCATCTGGGACAACATAACCAGGTTTGTTTGTCCCAAATCTTAAGTAAGTGGGACAAACACAACAGGTTATTTTGTCCCAGAATTTGAAAAGTCGAGTGGATTAGTCGGGTTTTCCCTTGACTAAAGCCGAACCCATAGTAACTTTATTCCGAGAAGATTCCTAGGGTTTCGTACACCCATGAGTACACCATATACAGAGAGGGACAGCATGAGCGCAAATCCGCTGCTTTCCATCGAAGGTCTGACCGCCTCCGTGGACGAGAAGACCATCCTCCACAACGTCAACCTTAACGTCGCCGCCGGCGAGACCCACGTGCTGATGGGACCCAATGGCGCCGGCAAGTCCACCCTTGGCCACCTGGTCATGGGCGACCCCGTCTACACGGTCAACGACGGACGTATCGTCTTTGACGGCCAGGACATCACCGAGCTCACCACCGACAAGCGTTCGCGCGCCGGCCTGTTTCTGAGCTTCCAGGCCCCGGTCGAGATCCCGGGCGTGCCGCTGTCGAGCTTTTTGCGCGCCAGCATCGCCGGCCGCCCCGGCCTGGAGATGAAGGGCAAGGAGTTCCGCCGTCGCGTCAAGGAGCTCGCGGCCGAGCTTAACATGGATACCTCCTACCTCAACCGTGAGCTGGGCGTGGGCTTCTCGGGCGGCGAGAAAAAGAAGGTCGAGATGCTCCAGCTTCTGCTGCTGCAGCCCAAGCTCGCCATCTTGGACGAGACCGACTCCGGCCTGGACGTCGACGCCCTGTCCACCGTCAGCCACGGTATGGACGCCTACCGCAAGAGCTGCGACGGTTCCATGCTCATCATCACGCATAACACGCGCATCCTGGAGCACCTGGATGTAGACCGTGTCCACGTTATGGTCAAGGGCCACATCGTGCGCGAGGACGACGCCTCGCTCATCCCCTGGATCGACAAGAACGGTTTTGAGACCTTCGAGCGCGAGGCCGCCGAGCAGCGCGCCCAGGCCGAGGCCGCCGCTGCCGGGCAGCAGGCGTAAAGGGGCGACACAATGACCAAGAACCGCACCGAGGTCGCGGACATCGACCGCAGCCTCTACGACTTCACCTATGGCGAGGAGGGATTCGAGCGCCTCGACGCCGGCATCACGCCTGACATCGTGCGCGAGATCAGCGCCAAGAAGGACGAGCCGCAGTGGATGCTCGACCTGCGCCTCAAGTCCCTCGAGATCTTCAATCGTTTTCTCGACCCGACGTGGGGCCCCTCAATCGAGGGCCTGGACATGGACAACATCGTCACCTACGTCAAGCCCAACACCGACCAAAAGCACGACTGGGAGTCGGTGCCCGACGACATCAAGAACACCTTTGAGCGCTTGGGCATCCCCGACGCCGAGCGCAGCTACCTGGCAGGCGTCGGCGCGCAGTACGACTCCGAGCTCGTCTACCACAACATGCAGGACACGGCGTCCAAGATGGGCATCGTCTACTCCGGTATTGAAGAAGCCCTGCACGATCCACAGTGGGAACCGCTCATCCACGAGAAGTTTATGACGCTCATCCCACCCACCGACCACAAGTTTGCGGCCTTGCACGGCGCCGTATGGTCGGGCGGCTCGTTTGTCTACGTGCCCAAGGGCACCAAGTTGGACTTCCCGCTGCAGAGCTACTTCCGCCTTAACGCCAAGGGCGCCGGCCAGTTTGAGCACACGCTCATCATTGTCGAGGACGATGCCGACCTGCACTTTATCGAGGGTTGCTCCGCGCCCAAGTACAACGTTGCCAACCTCCACGCCGGCGCCGTCGAGCTCTTTGTGGGCAAGCGTGCGCACCTGCGCTACTCGACCATCGAGAACTGGTCCAAGAACATGTACAACCTCAACACCAAGCGTGCGCGCGTGGACGAGGATGGCGACATCGAGTGGATCAGTGGCTCCTTCGGCAGCCACGTGGGCTACCTCTACCCCATGAGCGTGCTCAACGGCCGCCGCGCCCGCTCGAGCTTTACCGGCATCACCTTTGCCGGCGCCGGGCAGAACCTCGACACCGGCTGCAAGGTCGTGCTCAACGCGCCCGAAACCTCGGCAACCGTCGAGACCAAGGGCATCTCCAAGAGCGGCGGCATTCAGACCTTCCGCAGCTCCATCGTGGCCACGCCCAAGGCCGAGGGCTCCAAGGCAACCGTGAGCTGCCAGTCGCTCATGCTCGACGACCAGAGCCGCTCCGACACTATTCCGGCCATGGACATCCGCGCCAAGAACGTCGACATCGGCCACGAGGCCACCATCGGCCGCATCGGCGACGACAAGGTGTTCTACCTGATGAGCCGCGGTATCTCGGAGGAAGAGGCCCGTACCATGATCGTCAACGGCTTTGCCAACCCGGTCTCCAAGGAGCTGCCGCTGGAGTACGCCGTTGAGATGAACAACCTGATCAAGCTCGAGATGGAAGGAGCGATCGGATAATGAAACAGACCACCAACACCGCTGCTACCACCCTTGAGCAGGTTAATGCGATGCCTGCTGCCACTTGGGGTTGGCTCAAGATGAACCAGACCAAGCTTGAGCTTTCGGACGAGCTTGCCGCCGCTCCCACCGAGGCCGTTGAGGTCGAGGGCTTGGACGAGCAGTTTACCGGCGTGGCAGACGCGTTTGAAGCCGCCATGGACGCTATGGCCGAGCGCTTCCCCGAGCGCCGCGCCTCCGCCCCCGGCGATGCCGCCGACCGCGCCCGCATCACGCCCGAGACCGAGCTCGACGTGCCCGCCACCTCTGTCTACCAGGCCGGGGCTATCAAACTGGAGGAGGAGCTCTCCCCCGCTGAGGCCTTCGAAACCGGCATGGGCGAGGCTGCCTACGCCTACATGGCCGAGCACGCTACCAAGCGCATCGTCGTCGATGTGCCCGCATACAAGCACGCCACAGTTACTGTGCGCGTGAGCGGTGTCGATGCAGCCGCGGCCATCGCCGCCATCGACATCGTCGCTCGCCCGCAGGCAACGCTCGACCTGCATATTGCCCTAGACTCTCCTGTTACCGGCGAGGGTGTCGTGGGCTCCGTGCTACGCGTGTGCGCCCACGAGTACGCCACCGTCAACGTGACCTGCACGCAGACGCTCGACGATAGCTGGATCGCGCTCGACGACACCGGCCTGTTCCTGGACGAGGGCGCGCGCGTCAACGTGCAGCACACCGTCCTGGGTGCCGGCGCCAGCGCCACCGGCCTTGCCGGCGACCTGCTGGGCGATACCGCCAAGGTCACCATCGATACTGATTACCTGGGCGCCCGCGAGCAGGTGCGCGACTTTAACTACGAGCTGCGCCACCGCGGTCGCAAGACCGAGTGCGAGATCGACGCCAACGGCGTGCTGACCGGCACGTCCAAGAAGGTCTACCGCGGCACCATCGACCTCGTGCACGGCTGCAAGGGTGCAACCGGTACCGAGCGCGAGACGGTGCTTTTGGCCAACAAGGGCGTCGACAACAAGACCGTTCCCGTCATTCTCTGTGACGAGGACGACGTCGCCGGCAACCACGGCGCCACCATCGGTCACGTCCGCGACGAGCAGCTGTTCTACCTCGCCTGCCGCGGCCTTGACCAAAACGCCGCCGAGGACCTGTTCATCCGCGCCAAGCTGGAAGACGCCGCGCTTTCCGCCACCGACGAGCGTACCCGCGCCGCCGTCGTCCGCTTGGGAAACAACCTGATCGACAACTTTGAAGAGGAGCTCGCATGATCGACACCGAGCACGTTAAATGCGACACCTGTACCGCCCCCGAGCCCATGGAGCTCGACGCCAGCGACGAGGCTTCGCGCGGCTGGCCCACCGTGGACATCGAGACCAACCCCTACAAGGGCCAGTTCCCGCTGTTCCAGCAGCACCCCGAGATCGCCTTCCTCGATAGCGCCGCCACCGCGCAGCGCCCTGCCTGTGTGCTCGACGCCGAGCGCGACTTCTACCAGCGAATGAACGCCAACCCTCTGCGCGGCCTGTACTCGCTGTCCGTCGAGGCCACCGACGCCATCGCGAAGGTCCGCCAACAGATCGCCGACCTCATCGGCGCCTCACAGGCCAACGAGATCGTCTTCACCCGCAACACGAGCGAGTCGCTCAACCTGGTCGCCAAGAGCTTTGCGCCCACAGTGCTCGAACCGGGCGACGAGGTCGTCATCACCATCATGGAGCACCACTCCAACCTGATTCCGTGGCAGCAGGTCTGCCGCGAGACCGGCGCCAAGCTCGTCTACCTCTACCCCACCAAGACCGGCCAGCTCACCACCGAGGAGGTTCTTGCCAAGGTAGGTCCCAAGACCAAGATCCTGGCCGTGGGACAGGTCTCTAACGTGCTGGGCGTTGAGAACCCGGTCAAGAATCTCGGCAAGCTCGTGCACAAGTACGGCGGCTATCTGGTCGTCGACGGCGCGCAGTCGCTGCCGCACATGCCGGTCGATGTGGCCGACCTGGGCGCCGACTTCTTTGCCTTTAGCGCACACAAGGCCATGGGCCCCATGGGCATCGGCGTGCTGTGGGGCAAGATGGACCTGCTCAACGCCATGCCGCCCATGCTTACCGGCGGCGAGATGATCGATTCGGTCACCGAGCAGGACGCCGTCTGGGCGCCCGTCCCCGAGAAGTTCGAGGCCGGCACGCAGGACGCCGCCGGCATCTTCGCCACGGGCGCCGCACTCGATTACCTGGTCAACACGGTGGGTTACGAGAACATCCAGGCACGCGAGCAGGCACTCGTCCATTATCTGATGGGCGAGCTCATGCAGCTCGACTTTGTCCAGATCATCGGCTCGATCTACTGGGACAACCACCACGGCGTCGTGAGCTTTAACGTCAAGGGCATCCACCCGCACGACGTCGCGAGCATCATGGACATGGACGGCGTCTGCATCCGCGCCGGTCACCACTGCGCGCAGCCGCTGCTCACCTGGCTGGGCGTCGAGAACCTTGCCTGCTGCCGCGCCAGCGTAGCCTTCTACAACGACAAAGCCGACATCGACAAGTTCATCGCCGGCCTGCATCACGTTTGGAGCACGTTCAATGGGTAATCTGTACACCTCCACCACATTTATGGAGCACAACTCGCACCCCGACTATAAGTACGAGATGGATGCTCCCACGCACGAGCACGACGGCATCAACCCCAGCTGCGGCGACGAGCTCACCTTGCAGCTACGTGTCGAGAACAACGTGATCGAGGAGGCCTCCTTTACCGGCCACGGCTGCGCCATCAGCCAGGCAAGCGCCGACATCATGGCCGACCTCATCACCGGTGAGACGGTCGAGGATGCTCGCCGCCTGGCGGAGCTCTTCCTCGCCATGATCCGCGGCGAGCAGCTCTCCGAGGAAGACCTGGAAGACCTAGACGAAGCCGCCCAGCTCCAGGACATCTCGCACATGCCCGCCCGCGTCAAATGCGCCGAGCTCGCCTGGCGCACCCTCGACGGCATGCTCACGGGACAAAATAATCAGTAGTATTTGTCCCAAATCTTAAGAATTTTGTTGGCCGAATCGCTTGACAAGAGTGGTTCGGCCATTTTCTATTCCGAGCCCTCAGCCTGAGCCTTCACCCGCGCATAAGCGCGCACGATACGAGAGACGGTACTCTTGCTGATTCCCGTATACCGTTCAATCTCGCGCACCGTGTAGCCGCCATCGTGCAGGGCGAAAATGATTCCGTCTCGCCGCGCGGGTGCTACGGTCTTGAGCTCATTGAGCGGCACACCCAGGCGCTTCGCCATCTTGTCGGCAAACGCACGCCGTTCCCACTCCGTCTCATCCATATCGTGAATCACCGGATCGGAACCTTCGGGCATCGACAGAGAATAATCCAGAAACCCCTTGGCAGACTCAAAGAGCTCAAGCACACAAGAAGGGTCCGAAAATCCCCTCGTCGCATCGTTGTCATACGCTCGCAGATACTCGGCAAAGCTGCTCCAGGGATAACGCTCAATCAGGGCGATACCCGCCTCCTGCGGATTAGCGTGAACATAGCGAATGGCGGCCATTAGATAACGGTCGGTATCGAGCGAGCGCCGGTCAAAACGGTTCTGGAACAGATGACCTGTGCGCCCCGTGCGTTTATTGAACCGCCGCGCGTACGTCAAAAGCAGCCGGTGCATCGCCGCGCTCATCGCGTCCTCGTAATCTGCAAGCACCAAATGCACGTGATTGCCCATAAGGCACCAGGCAATAACCGTCACACCCTCCTCGCGGCAGCAGCCGCGCATCAGCTCCAAAAACTCCCACCGGTCGTCATCGGTCTCAAAGATGAGCTGCTTGCCCGTACCGCGGGCACAGACATGGTAAAAGCCGGTAACCGTTCTCCAAACGCGCTGCATGGCGCTCCCTTCGCCGGGATCTGCTTGCCATCCAATACAGCACGATTGAAGCGTGCCATCAAAACTTTCACGCAAAACAATACACTCGCGCGGCCAAAGGCGGTAAACGGGCGGCGAACGGCACCGTTGCAACAGGTCAGACCCCGCAACGCATACAAGAGCTGACCAAAAGCTTGCCCAAGACGAACCCCCTCTACGGAAGTTCGCGACCACAGAACATATAGTTAAACCGTTTCAATTAAAACTTCCGGACTTCTCGCTACGAAAACTGGGCCGTTCGCCGAATATTCCGTGCATTTCGCGGTATTATAGGGGCTGCATGTCATGTCCCTTTCGAAGGGTCGCCCGGCAATCGCCAGCCACGACCCCCAGACGGGACGCCAACACGATAGAGAGGAGAGGCATGCAGTACTCACAGGAAGTGGAGAACATGTGCCCCGTTGCCAAGGGTGCATACCACGGCCCCGCACCCATCCCCGAGGAGGGCAAGTGGGTCCAGGCTAAGGAGATTTCCGACATCTCCGGTCTTACGCACGGTGTGGGTTGGTGCGCACCTCAGCAGGGCGCCTGCAAGCTCACGCTGAACGTCAAGGACGGCATCATCGAGGAGGCCCTCGTTGAGACCATCGGCTGCTCGGGCATGACCCACTCTGCCGCCATGGCTTCCGAGATCCTTCCCGGTAAGACCATCCTCGAGGCCCTCAACACCGACCTCGTCTGCGACGCCATCAACGTTGCTATGCGCGAGATCTTCCTGCAGATCGTTTACGGCCGCAGCCAGACCGCGTTCTCCGAGGGCGGCCTGCCCGTGGGCGCCTCCCTCGACGACCTCGGCAAGGGCCTTCGCTCTCAGGTCGGCACCATGTTCGGCACTAAGGCCAAGGGCGCTCGTTACCTCGAGCTCGCTCAGGGCTACGTCACCCGCATGGCTCTCAACGACAAGAACGAGATCATCGCGTTCGAGTTCCTGAACCTCGGTAAGTTCACCGACGCCGTCAAGGCCGGCAAGACCCCCGAGGAGGCCATCGCTGGCGCTATGGGCCACTATGGTCAGTGGGAGAACGCTGCCAAGTACATCGACCCGCGCACCGACGAGGAGACTCACTCCGTCGCCAGCGTGTTCCCGGTTCACGAGTAGAAAGGGAGGGAAATAACTATGACTGTTACGTTCGAAGGTTACGAGCGCCGCGCTGACAAGATCAACAAGTGCCTCGCCGACAACGGCATCGCCTCCCTCGAGGAAGCTCTGCAGATCTGCACCGACAAGGGCTTCAACCCGCGTGAGATCGTCAACAACACCCAGTCCATCGCCTTCCAGAACGCAGAGTGGGCCTACACCCTCGGCTGCGCTCTCGCTGTCAAGCGTGGCGCCAAGACCGCTTCTGAGGCTGCCGCCATCATCGGCGAGGGCATTCAGGCCTTCACCGTTCCCGGCTCCGTCGCCGAGGACCGCAAGGTCGGTCTGGGCCACGGCAACCTGGGCGCTATGCTGCTCTCCGACGACACCGAGTGCTTCGCTTTCCTGGCCGGCCACGAGTCCTTCGCTGCCGCTGAGGGCGCTATCGGCCTGGCTCTGAACGCCAACAAGGCTCGCAAGAAGCCGCTGCGCGTTATCCTCAACGGTCTGGGCAAGGACGCTGCTCAGATCATCGCCCGCATCAACGGCTTCACCTACGTGAAGACCCAGTTCGACTACTTCACGAGCGAGCTCAAGGTCGTCGAGACCATCCCCTACTCCGATGGTCCCCGCGCCGCCGTCAACTGCTACGGCGCCGA
>CATXJW010000012.1 GCA_958370325.1 uncultured Collinsella sp.
GTGACTCCATGGGTGATCCCAAGTCGCAGGCGCGCAGCCGTCGTGACTTTCTGAATCGCGGATACTACGCGCCGTTGCGCGATGCGATGGTTGAGCTGGTGCGCGAGCGAGTGTCTGGGTGTGCCGCGTCTACGAGCGGCCCCATGACGCTGCTCGACATTTGCTGTGGCGAGGGCTACTACACCAGCGCCATGGGTGCGGTGCCGGACGTGAATGCTTACGGTTTCGACCTGGGCAAAGAGATGGTGCGCCTGGCTGCCAAGCGCGGCGATGCGACCTACTTCGTGGCCAACATGAAGGACATCCCCGTGGCTGATGGCGCCTTTGATATGGTGACCGAGCTCTTCGCTCCCTTTAACGAGCGTGAGTTTGCCCGCGTGCTGGCGCCAGAGGGTTCGCTCTACACCGTGGTGCCGGGTGCTCGGCATCTGTTTGGCCTCAAAGAGGTGCTCTACGACACGCCATATCTCAATGACGAGAAGCTGCCGAAGACCACCGAACTCGAGTTGGCCTCAACGCTGCGGGTGTCTGCGAACATTACGCTCCAGACCCAGGCTGACATCGAGGCGGTGTTCCAAATGACGCCGTACTACTACCGCACGCGCCCTGCCGATAAAGAGCGCCTGGCAAACCTGGACACCCTTCAAACCGACATCGACTTCATCATCGCCGAGTACCGCCACAGCTAACAACCTGCCAAAAAGGGACAGGTTTATTTTGGCAGGTGTTATCTGGGCAAACGTAAAGGGCCGACCGCGGATATGCGCGATCGGCCCTTTTAGTTACTTGGCTGCAGAGGCTATGAGAAGTGAGCGCTTACAGGCGGTCCTTGTTCTCGGCCTTGACGGCGTGTGCCTGCTGAACAAAGAACAGGTCGTAGACCACGATGACAAAGGCTCCAATATTGACGGCGCTGCCGCCGAGCGCGGGAAGGGTAAGCACAGCCTGCGCAATCGTGGCGATTGCGGCAACGATGCCGAGCTTAAACGCGCCATCCACCTGCGAAGGCTTGTTGGCGCCCTTGATGCCCGCAACACCTGCGGCAAGGTCGATAACGCCCTTGGCGACAAGCACGACCGCGGCGAGCATGGCGTTCGATCCGTAGGTGGACTCGAGCTTGCCGGTCGCGATACCGGCGATTCCAATGACGAGACTGGCGATGCCCAAAACAAAATAGATGAGGGCAAGGATTTTGAGTGTCTTGCGCGCGGCGCTCATAGGTAGTCCTTTCGATTCGGGCGCTGCCAGTCTGGCGCGTCCCATATGCTGCACATATCGTGAAGCACATTGTAGTTCAACGTGACGGCGTGTGTGTTAGAAAGCGCTTCTCGCCTGTGCAGGGCAATCTTTCAAAAAGGAAAGCCAGCTGTAAGTCAAATCGATGGCAGCTCATGTGCGGCGCTGCGATGATGAGGCCGTGATAAGAAGTGAGTCTAAGGAGGAGCCATGATGTACGGACCAGAGCAAGTGCGTGAACCGCGGTCGTTGGGAAGGCGCATGGGTGATTCTGTGATCGCTGCCGTGTGCACGGGATTGATGGCGGTGCTTTGCATTGGGATGCTGTGGACCATGTCGCATGTGGGACAATAACGGACGGTTGGGTGCCGACATGAATGGCGCCCATGTATTCGTTTTGTTTGCTAAGGAGTGTCCATGGGCGTCGTCGATCCCTTTTCTGTTGCTCGGGCGGCAGGGCTCGAGTTAACCAGGACACCCGAGGGCCTCACGCTCACCGATGGCTCGATGGAGTTGCGAGCCGATTTTGGCCGCATGCTTACACGACTCAAGCAGGGCCGTTTGCAGCAAGAGCTACTGGTGAAGGCTGCGCGCACAAAAGGCATCGAGCAACCATGGGCGATTGATGCCACGGCAGGCTTTGGCGAGGACTCGCTGCTGCTGGCTGCCGCGGGCTTTACCGTCGATCTGTATGAACAGGATTGCGTGATCGCGGCGCTCCTCAAGGATGCCTTGGATCGTGCGGCAGATGATTCGGCGCTTGCGGCTACCGTGTCGCACATGCGCTTGCATGCGGGTGAGGACAGCATTGCCGGCCTTCGCCATACAGCTGAGCTGATCGGGCGGGGCGAGCTCACCGCTCCTGACGTGGTATATCTGGACCCCATGTTTCCCGGGCGCACCAAGAGCGCGGCGGTGAAAAAGAAGTTCCAACTCTTGCATCATCTGGAACAACCGTGTGCCGATGAGGAGACGCTGGTCGAAGCGGCGCTTGCGGTGCGGCCGCGCAAGGTCGTTATCAAGCGGCCGGTGAAGGGGCCACTGCTTGCCGGCGTTAAGCCGAGCTATCAGCTTGCGGGCAAGGCCGTTCGCTACGATGTTTTGGTGCCGCCGCGCCCGTAGCTTGCGTGCGATGGTCGGCGCTTCGCCAGCGCCGTGCCGATGCGGAGCCTATTTCCAAGGGTGCGACGTCAGGTGCCACCCGCCGCAGTATTCGCATTTGTAGCAGGCAAGCCCGCGGCGTCCGCGGTTTTCGCAGTCGGCCATAACTGCCTCGGCCTCGGCGCGCGTGTCGTAACGGTTTTTGCGTTCGCACGACTTGTAGCGCCACGCCTCATCGCGTTCGGCGTCCAGGGCGTCGCGGCGCTCATCCTCGCGCGCAAACAGGTCGCTCATATCGCCGCCGGTGGCAGCGCCCAAAAACTCGCTTTTGGCTTTTGACCAGGCGGCTCGCTTTTTGCTACCCATCTGCTTCGCGCCCCTCTCCAAACGTTGGTATCATTGCTCAATCAAAGTGATACCAATAAACGTGAGGTCGCCGCGTGATGATCAGAAAAACCCTCGATACCGACATTCCCGCCGTCATGGCTATCTATGACGCGGCCCGCGCTTTTATGCGCGCGCATGGCAACGCCACGCAGTGGCCGGTAGGCACGCCCTCGGCCGAGCAGCTCAAAAGCGATATTGCCGCGGGCGGTAGCTATGTGTGCGAGGAAGACGGACGCGTGGTGGCGACGTTTGCCTTTCTGCCGGGGCCGGACAGTTCCTACGATGCGATCGAGGGCGGCCAGTGGCGCAGCGATGCCCCGTATGCTGTGCTGCACCGCGTGGCATCCGACGGCACCACGCATGGCGTCGCGGCCGCGATGTTTGCCTTTGCCAAGGAACGCATCGACCATCTGCGTATCGACACACATCAAGACAACCTGCCTATGCAGGGCGCCATCGCCAAGGCGGGGTTCGAGCGCGCCGGTGTCGTATATGTGTCGGACGGCACGCCGCGTGTCGCGTTTGATTGGCTGCGCGAGGCGTAGGAGCCAAGGCACGTATCATCACCCAGCTCAAATAAAAAATGGCCCCGAGTGGGGCCATTTTTGGTAAAACGCGTCGTTGTGGGGCTCGCGTTGTTACTGCCCCAGATAAGCCCGGGCAGACAAAAAGGGGAGGTGCCGGCTTTCGCAAGGCGCGAACCTACGAAAATCGCCGCGCGGCAACGCGGGGCGATGAGCTCGGTCGGGGGATAGGGCCCGCTTCGCCCGCCGGCCCGTAAATTGTATCATCCAGTGTGGAACGAGGACGCCCGTTGCCGCGTGCGATGGGCTTGCAATAAGAGGAGAGCCATGTCGAAGCAAGCGGTCGTTGGAATCTTGGCGCATGTCGATGCCGGTAAGACCACGTTGGCCGAGGCCATGCTGTTCAACGCGGGCCGCATTCGCAAGCGCGGTCGCGTGGACGATGGCGATTCGCATCTGGACACTAACACGATCGAGCGCGAGCGCGGCATTACGATCTTCTCGTCACAGGCCGTGCTCGACCATGGCGATGCCCGCGTCATGCTCGTGGATGCACCCGGCCACGTCGATTTTTCGGCCGAGGCGGAGCGCACGTTGCGCGCGCTCGACTACGCGATTTTGGTTGTGGGTGCCAACGATGGCGTGCAGGGGCACACCGAAACCCTGTGGCGCCTGCTTGCGCGCTATGACATCCCGACGTTCATCTTCATCAACAAAATCGATTTGGAGAATCCCGGCCGCGATGTTTTGCTGGCACAACTTAGGCAACGTCTTTCCGAGGGCTGCCTGGATGCCAACGAACTGCTGGCGGGCGGCGCCGTTCAGGAGGACGCTGCTGCGTTGGACGAGGCGGCGCTCGAGGAGTTTTTTGAAGCGGGCGAGCTTTCTGTCGCAACGCTGTCGCGCATGGTTGCCGAGCGCAAGCTCTTTCCCTGCTTTGCCGGCTCGGCTCTCAAGGACCAAGGCGTGGACGAGCTGCTGGATGGCATATGCGCGCTGATGCGCGAACAGGCGTGGCTCCCGGAGTTTGCCGCGCGCGTCTATCGCGTCAGCCGCGGGGATCGTGGCGAGCGCTTGGCTTGGGTTAAAGTGACCGGCGGCACGCTGCATGCCAAACAGATGATTGACGGACGTTCCAGCGCCGAGGCATGGGAGCAGAAGGTCGATCAGGTACGCATCTATAACGGCGAGAAGTATGAGCTTGCCCAAGAAGTTGCCGCTGGCGGTATTTGTGCCGTGACGGGTCTTGCGCACGTCCGCCCAGGGGACGCCTTGGGCGCGGAACCCGCGTGCGATGCGCCCGTCATTGCGCCAGTTCTCACCTATACGGTGCTTCCGGGCGAACACGATGTCCACACGGTGTTCAAAGCATTGACTGAGTTGGCGGATGAAGATCCTATGCTCGGCGTGAGCTGGAATACGCATCTCGAGCAGATTCATTTGCAGTTGATGGGCGCCGTGCAACTCGAGGTCGTACAGCGGGTGTTGGTCGATCGCTTTGGCCTTTCGGTTGAGTTTGAGTCTGGCGGCATTCTCTATAAGGAGACTATTTCGCAGCCGGTCGAGGGCGTGGGCCACTTTGAGCCGCTGCGCCACTATGCCGAGGTGCATTTGCGCCTGGAGCCGTTGCCAGCGGGTTCGGGCGTGCAGTTTGGCACCGTGACCTCGACCGACGAGCTCGATCTTAACTGGCAGCGTTTGGCACTCACCAACGCGATGGAGCGCGACCACCTGGGCGCGCTGACCGGCTCGCCCATCACCGATGTGCGCATTACGCTTACGGGCGGCCGCGCACATGCCAAACACACCGAGGGCGGCGATTTTCGCCAGGCCACGTACCGCGCGATTCGCCAGGGTTTGATGCAGGCGCGTGAGGTCGGCGCAGCCGTGCTGCTGGAGCCGTGGTATCACTTTGAGCTCGAGGTGCCGGGGGAGTGCGTGGGCCGGGCGCTCTCGGATGCCACGCGCATGGGCGCCGAGTACAAGCCGCCGACGATGGCGGGAGACCGGGCGAAGCTTGTGGGTCGCGTGCCGGCATCCGAGGTGCAGGATTATGCGCTGGAGGTGGCTGCCTACACGAGCGGTCGCGGTCATCTGTACCTGGAGTTCGCCGGCTATGCGGCTTGCCATGATGCCGAGCGCGTAATCGAGACGGCCGCCTATGAGCCCGAGGCCGATCTGCCCAACACACCCGATTCGGTCTTTTGCTCTCACGGCGCCGGCTATACCGTCAAGTGGTACGACGTACCCGCCGCGGCGCACGTAAAGATCGATCCCGCCACCTTCCGCTCCTGGCGAGCAGCAGACGCGGAGTTTTTCGGCCACATGTGACAAAGGGACAGCTCCTTTGTCACAGGCTATTGGTATAACTTGGTATAAGTTGGTATAACTATTACCAGGGTTTGCCAATCCGAGGAGGCCGACATGAATCCAAATCCCTTTAAGCCCACGGCTGGCAAGCGGCCTCCGATACTCATCGGTCGCGAGTCGGTCATCGAAGATTTCGAGGAAGGGCTCGATAACGGCGCCGGAGCGCCGGGTAGGCTCATGCTCATTACGGGAAACCGCGGCTGCGGCAAGACGGTTCTCCTGAGGGAGCTGCAACGTCTAGCCAATGAGCACGGATGGGCGGTTGTCTCCGATTCCGCTTCGCTTGGCTTATGCGACCGCTTGGCCGACGCGCTTCGCTCGAATAAACCCGTTGTGACGTCAATGGAGTTCGGTCCCTCGTTTGGCCGGATGTCGGTCGAGGCGGCGCGGGCAAAGGGTGAGACGTTGCGGGGGCTGGTCAACGAGCGCCTCAAGAAGCTCGGTCCAGGCAAGGGCATACTGTTTGCGATTGACGAGGCGCAATCTGCGTCTATCGAGGAGCTGGCGGCTCTTGCCGTTCTCTATCAGCAGGTGCTCGGAGACCAGGATGCCACGGGCTTGTCCGATAGCGACCAGCGCGGTCTTGCGCTGGTGTTCGCCGGCTTACCCAGTATGGTTGACGATCTGCTCGAAGAGCCGAGCGTGACGTTTTTGCGGCGTGCCCAGCAGCGTACGCTGGGGGCGATATCTTTGCCCAAGGTGCGCGATTCATATGTCCAGACGGTCAAAGACGCCGGTCTTTACGTTGACGCGGAGACAGCGGACCTTGCGGCACACAAGAGCATGGGGCATCCCTATATGGTTCAGCTGGTGGGCTATTACATGTGGCGCTCTGCTGTCCGGCGTGGCTCGCAGGTCATTGAAAGGCACGATGTCGAGGATGGGCATGCGGATGCCGTCTCCGAGTTCTACGAAGCGGTTGACGCGCCTCTGTATTACGGGCTGCGCAGTCCACAGCGCCTTTTTATCGAGGCCATGGCGGTTGACGAGGGCAAACCGACTCGCATGGCGGATATCATTGAGCGCTGCGATCGCACCCAGAGCTGGGCGAGCAAATATCGCGCAAGCCTGATTCGCGAGCGCGTCATCGAGGCTGCCGGATACGGCCTCGTCCGATTTACCGTGCCCATGCTGGGCGCGTACATTCGCGATCGCGTTTTATGGCATGAGTAATGTGAAAAGGGACGGTCCCTTTGTCACATCGATAGATGTGAGGTCAAAACATGGTGATTCAAACTGAGCGATTGACGCTCCGTCCGTGGCGCGAGGCGGATGCGGCGAGCCTGTTTACATATGCGAGCGACCCGGACGTGGGGCCGGCTGCGGGCTGGCCGCCCCATCGAAGCATTGAGGAAAGCAGGGAGACCATTCGGACAGTCTTTGCGGCACCCCATACCTTTGCCGTATGCCTAGCTGCGACAGATGAACCCGTGGGTAGTATCGGACTCATGCCGCCTCGCTGTGAGTCAAACCGTCGAGATGACGGTCTCGAGCTCGAAGTGGGCTATTGGATCGCCAAGCCATTCTGGGGCCGAGGCTTTGCTCCCGAAGCAGTACGAGCCATGCAGCGTTATGCGTTCGAAACGCTTGGCTGCAAGGCACTTTGGTGCGGATACTACGAGGGCAATAGCAAGTCATTACGCGTTCAGCAAAAGTGTGGATTTGCGCCGCATCACGTTGAGCGCGACGTGCCCTGCGAGCTTATGGGCGATGTGCGTACCGAGTGCTTTACGTATTTGACCTGCGAAGACTGGCGCAAGCAGGCGGAAGGGGAACGATGACGGTGTCGCAACAACCAAGTGCTATCGAGGTGCGCGGTGCACGTGTCCACAACCTCAAGGACATCGATATCGATATTCCGCTGGGAAAGCTCGTGGGTATTGCCGGCGTATCGGGTTCGGGCAAGAGCTCGCTGGCACTGGGAGTTCTTTATGCCGAGGGCTCGCGCCGTTACCTGGAGGCGCTCAGCACCTATACACGTCGCCGTCTGACGCAGGCCGAGCACGCCCAGGTGGATGAGGTATTGCACGTGCCGGCGGCGCTCGCGCTGCACCAGCGTCCGAGCGTGCCGGGCGTGCGTTCCACTTTTGGCACCATGACCGAGCTCAACAATAGTCTGCGCCTGCTCTTTAGCCGTTGCGCCCATCACGTGTGCCCGCACTGCGGGGCGCGCGTGGAGCCGAGTCTTAACGTTGCCGCAGGCCTGTCGCTCACGTGCTCTGCATGCAGTCGCGAGTTCTACGCGCCGAGTGCCGAGGATTTGGCTTTCAATAGCGGCGGTGCGTGCCCTACCTGCGGCGGCACCGGTGTCATGCGCGAGGTGGACGAGGCGAGCCTGGTGCCCGACGAGTCCAAGACTATCAACGAAGGTGCGGTGCTTCCCTGGGGCACGCTCATGTGGGATCTGATGAAGCAGGTGGCTGGCGAGATGGGCGTGCGCACCGATGTGCCGTTTAACCAGCTCACGCCTCAAGAGCGCGATATCGTGTTTCATGGTCCGGCGGTTAAGAAACACATTCTCTACGTTCCCAAAAACGGCGAGGGCGCCACGCCACTCGATTTCACCTATTACAACGCCGTCTATACCGTCGAGAATGCGCTCGCCAAGGTTAAGGACGATAAGGGCCTCAAACGCGTTGCGCGCTTTTTGCGCGAGGGGCCATGCCGTGACTGTGGCGGCACGCGTCTCTCCGAGGCTGCGCGCCAGCCCGAGGTGCGCGGTATCAATCTGGTGCAGGCCGCGGCCATGACGCTGGGTGAGGCGATTGAGTGGGTGCGCGGGGTGCCCGCATCCTTGCCGGCCGAGATGCAGCCCATGGCAGCGGATATCTGCGATTCGTTTTTGAGCACGGCCCGTCGCCTGGTCGATCTGGGTCTCGATTACCTTTCGCTCGACCGCGCCGGCGCCACGCTGTCCACAGGCGAGCGCCAGCGCGTGCAGCTTGCCCGCGTGGTGCGCAACCGCTCGACGGGCGTGCTTTATGTGCTGGACGAGCCTTCGATTGGCCTGCATCCTGCTAACGTTGACGGCCTGGTGGGCGTGATGCGCGATCTGGTGGATGACGGCAACACCGTGGTCGTTGTCGATCACGACACGCGCGTATTGGCGGAAGCCGATTATCTGGTCGAGATGGGCCCCGTTGCCGGAGCGGGCGGCGGTAATGTGATCGCCGCCGGTACGGTGGATGAGGTCGAGCAATCGCGGGGCAGCCGCATCGCCCCGTTTTTGCGCTCGGAGCCCAAGCGCTTGCGGCCGCAGGTGGCTGACGACGAAATGTTTGACCAGGGCCATATCCGCATGGCGACCGATACAATCCATACCGTCAAGCCGCTCGAAGTCGATATCCCGCGCGGTCGCTTGGTCGCGGTGACGGGCGTTTCGGGTTCGGGTAAGACGACGTTGGTGCTCGAGACGCTCATTCCGGCACTCAAGGCGCAGGCAGCTGGCGAGCGCCTGCCGGGGCACGTGCGTTGGATCGATGCCGAGGGCATTGCTCGCGCAAATCTGATTGACGCTACGCCCATCGGCGCCAACGTGCGCTCGACGGTGGCGACTTATGCCGACGTCCATGACGAGCTGCGTCGCGCCTTCGCCCGTACGCCCGAGGCCAAGGCAGCCGGCTACAAGGCGGGCGCATTTAGCTACAACACTGGCGCTTTGCGTTGCCCTACGTGCGATGGCACGGGCTCGATATCGCTCGACGTGCAGTTCTTGCCCGACGTCGAGATCGTCTGTCCGACATGTCGCGGCTCACGTTATGCAGACGCGGCTTCGCATATCCATCGCGAGGGCAAGGACGGGAGTCTGCTTACGTTGCCGCAGCTCATGGATATGAGTGTGGACGAGGCCCTCGACGCCACGGTGGGTCTCAAGAAAGTTCAGGCGCGCTTACAGACCTTACACGACTTGGGCTTGGGCTATCTCACGCTCGGTGAGCCCACGCCGGCGCTCTCGGGCGGCGAGGCGCAGCGTCTTAAGCTTGCGAGCGAGATGGGCCGCGTGCAGGATGATGCTGTATTCGTGTTTGACGAGCCCACGATCGGTCTGCATCCGCTCGATGTTCAGGTGTTGCTGAGTGTGTTTGACGGCCTCGTTGCCAAGGGCGCCACAGTTGTCGTGATCGAGCACGATCTCGACCTTATCCGTAACGCCGATTATGTGATCGACATGGGCCCGGGCGGTGGCGACGCCGGCGGGCAAATCGTCTGCACCGGCACGCCGGGCGACATCACGGCCTGCTCCAAGAGCATTACCGGCCGCTACCTATAACCCAATGTGACAAAGGGACTGTCCCTTTGTCACATTGCCACATGCCGGCAAAGCCTGTCAGCATCACGGTTTTCTTTTCTAGCAATTCTAGTTAAAGGCAGCTGATTACCGTTAAAAGTCAGCATGTTGTCGGCATAGCGCTTGAACAGCTTGTGCCTGAGGACCAAAATGACCTCATCCCATTCGCGAAATTTGCACGCCCTATAGTGAGTGGGCTCTCGCTTGAGCTGATGCTGCCAAGAGGCGGCCGATAGGGGCAATTATGGACAATCGAATCTTTGGGTATGCGCGTGTCTCTTCCGCGGATCAGAACTTGGACCGCCAGTTAGACGCACTGGGAAGGTTTCCCGTTCAACAGGGTCAGATTTACGCTGACAAGGCAAGTGGTAAGAACTTTAGACGTCCCCAGTACCAGCGTCTTCTTCGCAGGTTGCGCGAGGGTGACGTTCTCGTGATCAAAAGTATCGACCGTTTGGGTCGCGATTATCGTGAAGTCCTCGATGAATGGAGACGCATCACGGTGGATAGACACGCTGCCATCGTGGTGCTTGATATGCCGTTACTCGATACGCGCGAACAGCCCGATGGCATCACGGGAACGTTCATGGCGGACCTAGTCCTTCAAATCTTGAGTTACGTGGCGCAGCTAGAGCGTGAAAACATCAAGCAGCGCCAGGCGGAGGGCATCGCGTCGGCGCGCCTTCGTGGCGTGAGATTTGGGAGGCCGGCGCTCGAACGCCCGGATAGCTATAACGATGTCATCAAAGCATTCGAAGGAGGTGAAGTTACGAGGCGAGAGGCCGCAATGCTCCTGAACGTCAGCGCATCGACGTTCGATCGTTGGAGACGGGCGGGCACGAACTGATATGACCGTTCGCCGTCTGTCCGTCCTCTTTAACTAGACATTTTGACGAGGGGAGTTTATTGCACAGAGCCCACTCCTTCCCTCGATGTTTATCCAGTTCACGCCCTGGAACCAAATAGTGCCACCGCGTTGCCAATTCGTCTGCTTTTTGACGAGGGGCTGGATATCGTGTTTTGTTTTGTATTTAAAGGAGGACGAAATGAAAAGGCGCTATGGGATAGCTGCGGCGATCGCGCTATTTGCGACGGTGTTTTGTGGAGCGCTTCTGCTGAGCGGCTGTTCGCAGGTTGAGAAGAAAAACGATGAGCCTGATTATGCCGACGACCGCGCAATGGCCGTGATTGCTCAAGGCTATCAAAAGCGGTCTGATTACCTTGAATCACTGGGAGAGGATGCTGATCTAGGCTCGAATAAAGTGCGAAAAGAGGCAATTAAAACCGAGATTGATAACGACAAAGAACTCAAAAAGGCGTCATTTAAAGACACTAAGATGCAAGAAGACGTCATCGCCTATCTCAATCTGCTTGATAATCAACTTGATGTTGTCAAGAAGTATGCGGAATCGGATTCCAAGTACTACGACGAATGGGAAAAGGCCTACGACGCACGATCCGCGCAGCTTAAGAAACTGGTTGATCGGTATGACTTGACAGTCGATGATGAGTATCAAGATGCGTTTGACGAGCTGATCAAGAACGGTAGGACCGTGGAGGAGAAGACGCATAACGATGAGGTCATCAACGGGCTGCTCTCATCGGCGGCCTTTGAGAAAAGTGACGACGGCTACGGTCTTTATACGTACACTGCAATCGTCGAAAATACCTCTGACATATCGTTCGAAAACGTTTTCCTAAATGTTGCTCTTTACGATGCCGATGGTGTAAGGGCGGAAGAATGCTACGCAGATACATCCGCTTGGGCACCTGGCGAGAAGGTGAAGTTTGAGGTAATGAGCGAGGTTGACGCTTCGAGGGTTACGCCGACGGTATCGAGTTACAGCGTCAAGGAATAATTCACGGGAACTAGAAAGAATGCGCGACCGTTTTCTCCGAACGGTCGCGTTTTGCATTGAGCCGTTGACAGAATGATTCGTGCCGTCATGCTCACGATGGAAGATGATAGAAAAGTCGGGCTAATAAAAGAAAGGCAAAGCAGGATGACAAAAAGTACCTTGTTTACAACAATAACGCAAAAGCTTGTCTTTGGCGGTTTGCTGGCTGTTACGGCTGTGACGACTGTCGGGTGTATCTGGATGTATTTGACGCGTAACCCTACAACGATTACCGATGATTCGATTCGCGAGGAGATCACGCCGGTCGTAAAGCTTGTGACGTACGAATATAACTTTACACAGCTGCTTTCAATCGATGAGGCGGGGAATCCGCTTGGGTGGGAAAACCCCTTTACGTCTAAGCGATATGTCGCAACGATTGATGGCAAGGCTGACATCGGTATTGATGCCGATAAAATGAAGACTGACATCAAGCGTGTTGATATGAACAACGAGAACTCAGAGGTCAAGAGCGTAAAGGTTACATTGCCTCACTCGGAAATTACCTCTTTCTCGACAGACCCCAATACGCTGAAGAAATATGTTGAGGACAATGGATTTCTGAACTGGAACCAAGTGAGTACGGACGATCTGAACAGTTTGTTGAAACAAGCGAAGAAAGAGCAAACCAAGAAGGTCAAAGAGAGCAATATGCTCAAAGAATCCGATGATAGAGCCCGCAGTCTGATCGAAAAACAGGTCAAAGCCCTATGCGGCGACGATGTCGAAGTTAGCGTTACGTTCAAGTAAGGGTGATTGGCATGTCGGATAAACAGCAACAGCTTGTTGAGGCGGAGCTCGAAAAGCAGCAGAAGTCCGGTATTGGCTTTTCTTCGTTGGAGAACATAATGTTTGGAGCATTTAATGGCGCTGGAAACGCCATTATGGATGTGGTCAAGGAGGCTCAAAAGAAATCGGGTGAATTGGCGGAAGCCGCTAGCCCGTTGGCGGATAATGCGCTAAAAGGTGTTTCGGACTTTGCAAACGGGATTGCTTCTGCAACCGCAGCCGCGGCGAACGAACGCTACAACGCAAAGCGGCAAGAGCAACTCGGCCTGTCGTCGACGCTCATTGACGATAACGGTGATTGGGTGTTGCCCGATCCGTTGCTGACCAATCGGGAGCTTGCCGAGCTTGAGTTATTGACCGAGCAATACGAAAAGATGGTGGCGCCTTCAAAGCTCAAACAGCTGACCGATAAGGCTGGGTCAAAGATACCGGAGAATCTTCGCGCTACCGTTGGAGATGCGGTCGGCGAGCTTACAAGTGAGATTCAGCAACAAGAGCTGTATGCACAGGTTATGAAGCAGGTTGTCGATGGCTTCAAGGTTATCGAGGAGCAAGCTGCCAAGTACAGCGTTACTGAGGCGCAGATTGTTGAGGCTGCAAACACCACACTTGAAGGCGTTACCATCCGTTCGATTGATGAGCTATTCATGCTTCGGAGTTTTGACGTCGCGAGGATTGCGGCGGGTGAGAACGGTAAGCACCTGCTGCTTGCGGCGACCGAGGGCGCGGTGACGGGTGCTCCTGGTTTTGCCGGTCTGCCTTTCAATATCGTATTCAGCATGTTCCTCTATTATCGTGCGGTGCAGTCAGTTGCCATGATGTACGGATTTAACGTTAAAGAAGATCCGGCTGAAATGGTCATTGCGGGCGATGTGTTTTCAAACGCGATGGCTCCGTCTGCAGGTTCTGCTGACGGCATGGCTACTGCAATCGGTAAGGTGATGCTTGTAGCCGAGATGGAGGGTGTGAAGCAGACAGTCAAGAAAGGCTGGACGGCCATGGCGTCACGGGGCGGCGCGGCTATGCTAGTCACGCAGATTCGCGCTCTTGCTAATGCCGCTGCACGTAAGGCACTCGAGAATGTCGGTAAGAAGTCGCTCGAGAACAGCGTTTTCAAAAACGTACTCGAACAAATCGGCAGGAATATCACTCAAAAATCCCTCGGCAAAGCCATTCCCGTATTTGGTGGCGTTGTCGGCGCCTTGTTTGATGTCTCGCAGATGAATCGTGTTTTGCAGTATGCCAACATCTTCTACCATAAGCGGTTCATCATTGAAAAACAGGAGCGTGTTGCAATGCTAGTCGGCATGGAGACGGTCTCCGTGAACGGTGAGGTTGAGGTTTGCGCTGCAGAAGGATAGCCGGCCGACTGTGACAAAGGGACTGTCCCTTTGTCACATTGATGCCTATTTCACGCATTGAGCGGCGAGATAGTCGCGGAAGAACGGTAATTCAAAAGCGACGATACCGCGCCCGCGTTCCCCAATAATGCCTGCGTCTATCATGCGGCGTCGGTAGCGGGAGACCTGTTGCGGCGAACGCTTAAGGCGCTCGACAAGGTCGGCGGTGGTGGACTCTTCCTCGTCATCGAGCATGGCGATGAGGAATCGCTTGTCCTCTGCAGTGAGTTCCCGATAGGTCGCCGCGAGGATCCGGTCGTCCATTTCGTCGCGTGCGATTTTGATTCCCTGGTCAAAGTCGCGAGACGATATTTCTCTCGAGTTGCTCGTGAGATCCCAGGCGCGGTAACCCACAAGCTGCAAAAGGAAGGGAAAGCCCGAAATCGAGCGAACGGCCTTATCGATTCCCTCGGCATCCGCCAAGCGGTCGTTTTCCTGGATAGTTCGGATTAGGGCCTCACGCACGTCGTGGTCGGCGATACGCCCCAGATGGTATTGCTGGGCTCGGCGAAGGAACGAGACCGTCTTGTGGTTCAGCAACGTCGAGACGTTGTTGGGAAGTCCCGCCATGAGCAGGGCGACGCGTTTTCCATCGGTCACAAAGTGCTGATACGTGGCTGCGAGCTGAATCATCTCGTCGAGCGTCGGATCGACCTCATCAACCGTGACGAGCAGCCCGGTGCCCGCCTCGTTGAGATGGTCGATGATGTCGCTCATGCGATAGCGCCAGGTTGAGACATCATGAACGCGATTGACCTCGATGCTGCCGAATGGTGCAATTCCGAGACCGGTGACTTCGAAGTTGTTAGACAGGTCGATGAGATGGCCTGCAGCACGTTTCGCCCCGAACTCGATTTCCTCAAGCATTCCCGAGAGCGCGGTCGTCTTTACGGCTATCCAGCCGTGGGATTCTGCCCTTGTCGCGAGGGATGACATGAGAGCGGTTTTACCGGTTCCGCGCGCGCCTGAGAAGATCGAGGTCAATTCCGGGCGCCTGCGCTGGCTCAAGAAGGCACGGTCCAAATCCCGAATAATCTGTTGTCTGCCAGCGAGATGAGCAGGAACCTCACCAAAACTGGGGGTAAACGGGTTCTCGAGATATTCCACAAGGCTCTCCTTTCACACCGCCGTTTAACTTCATTTTATTCTAGTTAATTCTGATTAAAAGCGATGGTCCGTAATTTAGAGCATCAATTAGGTGTGTGTCATCGACATGGTGCTTGAATGTGACAAAGGGGCAGTTCCTTTGTCACATTCCCGGAAAGCCTGTTTGGCGCAGGGCTTCGTAGAGGACGATGGCGGCGCTGTTGGAGAGGTTGAGTGCGCTGATGCGGTAGTCGTCCGGATTGACGAAGTTACCGCAGATATCCTGCCGAAGGATGGCCTCGTGGCTGTCCTCGGTATGTCCCAGCGATTCCTCGTGGGCCTCCCAAGCCTCGGCGTTATCGAGCGAGTCGCAATCGCGCAGCATCGGGATGCGCTCGCAGTGCGCGGGCGCCGCGGCAAGCAGCGGCTCGGGAATGCCCGAGCTCTCGCTGCCAAAGACCAAATAGTCACCGTCGCGGTAGGTGCTTTGCGCATAGGTGCGGCGTGCCTTTTTGGTCAGCAGATGTAGGCGCTCGTCGGCGGGGGAGAGGCCGTTGCGCGCAAGGAAATCCTCCCAGCCGGCATAAGTCGTCACGTCCAAATTCTGCCAGTAGCCTAGGCCGGCGCGACGCACCGTCTTGTCGTCGAGCGAAAACCCCAGCGGCTCGACCAGATGCAGGCGGGCGCCGGTGACCACGCAGGTGCGGCCGATATTGCCCGTATTGGCTGGAATCTCGGGCGCATACAGCACAATGTTGAACATGAATCTCCTTGGCTCAGAACGAAAAACCACCACGAAGGGGACAGGCACCTTCGTGGTGGTTTGGCGGTTACGTAGGCGGAAAAATGCCCGCTTGGATAAACCTAGGCGCGGTGCCAGTCAGTCAGGCAGGCATCGAGGGAGGCGATGAGCGCATCCTTGTCCATGTGACGGCCGATGATGCACAGGCTCGTCATGCGGTCGCCCGTCTCGTCGTCCCAAATCTGCATGATCTCGGGGTTCTCGTCGATGATCTTCTGCTTCTCGCCCTCGGGCGCGGAGTCAACGAACAAGCCGTTCTCCATCAGGCGCATCTGGTGGCCGGCCTGCTCAAACATGTAGCACATGTCCGGATTGCTGGCCTGCCACAGCGGGCCCTTGACGCGGATGACCTCGTCGGGCCACTCCTGCTCAACAAAATCGGTGAACTTCTGCAGGTCAAACGGCTTGCGGCGCGAGTACACAAAGGTCTCGATGTCGTACTCGAGCACCTCGGGGTCGTCGTGCTCCTCGGGGTGCTCCATGGCCTCGATCCAGGCGGCGGAGTTGTAGGCGCGCATAAAGTCGAAGCGGTCGGTATCGAGCAGTTCCTCCATGGGGACCTCGCCGTTTTGGGCCTCGACGATCACGGCGTCCTTCTGCAGGCTGCGCACGATGGCCTTGAGCTCGGCGATCTGCTCAGGCGTCACGGTATCGGTCTTGTTGAGGATCAGCGTGGAGCAGAACTCGATCTGCTGGATGAGCAGGCTTTCGATGTCGTCCTCGTCGATATCCTCGGCCAGCAGGTCGCGACCGCCGTTGAACTCGTCGTACATGCGGGCGCAGTCGACCACAGCCACGATGTTGTCGAGCGCAAGCTTGGGCTCGCCGCCCACCTTGGCCTCGTCGCAGAAGCTCGAGATGGTGTAGGCGATGGGGATGGGCTCGCAAATGCCCGAGGCCTCGATGATGATGTAATCGAAGTCGCCCGAATCGGCAATGCCCTGCAGCTGGTTGGCCAGGTCGTCCGAAAGCGTGCAGCAGATGCAGCCGTTGGTGAGCGGGATGAGGTCGTCGGTCTCGGAAAGGCCGCCGTCGGCGATAAGGCTGGCGTCGACGTTGATCTCGCCGATATCGTTGACGATCACGGCGGCGCGGATGCCGCCGTCGTTAGCGAGGATGTGGTTGAGCAGCGTGGTCTTGCCGGCACCGAGGTATCCGGTAAGCATGATGATCTTCACGGGTTTGTTGGGCATGTGCCCTCCTTTGTTAGACATGGCTTACAGTTGAATCTTATGCCAAACGCCTGCTCTTATACCCACGCGCCGGCAAATAACACAGGCTACTCCCAGGCTCCCCATACATCGGGGCAATAACCGACGGTGGCCTTTTTGCCGTTGCGCACGATGGGCTCGGCTAGAACCTGCTGGTTTTCGAGCAACTTGTCGAAGCGCTGGCTAGGGGTGAGGTGCTGGATGAGCGCGAGCGTCTCCTCGTCCTTGGCCTTGGGGTTGAGCAGCTTGTCGATGCCGCCGACCGCCTGCATCACGCTCGTGAGCTCGCCTTTGCTCATCTCCTTTTCCTTAAGGTCAATAAACTGCACCTTAATGCGGCGCTCCTTAAAATAGCGCTGGGCCTTCTTAGTGTCGAAGGACTTCTTGGTGCCAAAAATTTGCACGTTCATATCTATGTTCCGCCGTTCTAACGAACGGCGGTCACCTCGATGCTGCAAAGCCATTTGATGGGCAATCTGCCTTTCAATCGTCGGGCGCGGGCAAAAGCCCAGCGCCCTCCTCTTTCAAGGCACCTTGCCTCATCAGCTGGCTTTTCGCTGACATTGATAGAACTTCGAGGTGACCACCGCTGGACTTATCGAATGAAGTTGGTGCGGGCGCGATCGGCTTCGGGGGCTTCGATGCCGGTGGCCTGTCCTGCCTCGATGCAACGCAGGAGCCATGCCATGTTTTTACCGATGTTTCGCATGGTAGCAAGGCCCTCGGCGTCCTGGGCAGCCTCGCCCGGCATGGCGCCAAAGACGTTGTTCCAGTACGTGGAGGCGACCACGGGCATCTGGTTGATGGTGAAGTACTTGTTGAGTACATCGAACGTGGTCGACGTGCCGCCGCGGCGGGCAACGGCGACAGCGGCGCCCGGCTTGTGCGCAAAGGCCTTGCTGCCAGCATAAAACGCGCGGTCGAGGGCCGAGAGGATGCGGCCGCTGGGGTGTGCGTAGTAGACGGGGGAGCCAAAGACAAAGCCGTCGGCCTGCTCGGCGGCGGCAATGAGCTCGTTCACCACGTCGTCATCAAAGGTGCATCGACCGCCAAGCTTGCCGCACTGGCCGCAACCGATGCAATCGCGGATGGGCTTGGCGCCCAGCTGAAACACCTCGGTATCAATGCCCTCGGCGTTGAGTTGCTCGGCGACCTCGGCGAGTGCGCGGGCGGTGTTGCCGTTTGCCTTGGGGCTGCCATTGACTAAAAGAACCTTCATCACAAACTCCCTCTGCTTTTGGTGACTTCTGCGGAGGATTATCGCACGAGAGGGCAGATGGCGTGGGGCGCGGTGCGAAACGGTTTGTGTTTCACATCGCGCCCCGTGGTGCTAGTCCAGCTTGGTGCCCGGTACTTGCGGCGCCTCTTTAAGCAGCGCTTTGAGCTCGTTCAAAATGGAAACAGGCTGTCGATCGACAGCGTCCAGATGAAGCGTCGCCACACGAATGGGCGGCTGATATTCAAGCGAGCCGATGAGCACGGGAGAACCCAAGAACCGTTCGATTTCGTCTGCGATCGCGTCGGTCTCTTCGGGATTGAATTCGTCGAAAAGCGCCACGAACATCGGTCCCGTCGAACGGAACAGACGACCCTTGCCGCGCGAACAATCCATGAGGCAGGCGGCGCTCTCCGCCAAAACGCGGTCGCCTGCATCAAAGCCAAAGCGGGCATTGACCTGAGCGATATCGTCGATTTTAATGGCGACCAAGCCCGCCTTGCGCGCGACGCGACGCATTTCGCCAATGGCGTTGACCAGGGCGTGGATGTCGCCCAGGCCGGTCACGGAATCAGTCGTATCTGCCAAGCTGCGGTTGATAATCATGCCCACGTACATGTTGGGCTCGGTATCGGTGCCGTCCAAGCGGTAGCCCGTGCAGTCGCAAAGCACGTATGCTTCGGTGGCATCCATCACGCGATACTGCATGTAGTGGAAGTGCCACGTACCGTTTATCACCATATCGAGCTCGGCGCGTACGTTGTCGCGGTCCTCGGGGTGAACGCGGGCAAGCCACAAGTCGAGTGAGTTAAAAGGATGCTGGGAGGGCAGGTCAAAATCGCGTACGGCATTAACCGACCATTGCGATTCGCCCGTATCGAGATTGAGGATAAACGGATAGCGCGTCTCGGAGCTCATAGAGATCGCTTGGAATACGCGGTCGTTGCACGGAAGCTGCTCGGCAATTGGGTGTGGTGGCGCGTCATTGTCTTTCGGTTGCTGCACACGATGCATAAGCTTATAGCGATACATCTTGCGATCGGCATCCATCGTCATCTGGCGACGCGTGTCGCCGGCAAGTGGATTGACGCGCGAGCAGCCAAAGCTAAAGCTAGCGATCATGGGCGCCTTGCCGTCTGATGTTGCCTCGACAAGATCGGTGCGTGTCCGCTCCAAGCGCTGCTCGAGCTCGGCTTCGCCTGTCGTGGGAGACACGAGTACAAATTCATCTCCACCGATACGGAACAGCATTTCATCGTGCTCCATTGCCTCGGTGAGCGCGCGGCAGATGCCCAGAATATAGCGGTTGCCTTCGGCGTGGCCAAACTTATCGTTGCAGTGCTTAAGGTGGTCGATGTCAATATAGGCGCAGGTGAAGGGGTCGCCTTTGCGCCAGAGCTGCTCGACGTGACGGTCGAGTCCGCCGCGGTTGCCCAAGTTGGTGAGCGGATCGATATAGGCGTTGCACTCAAGTAGCTGGCGCTCTTGTTGCAGGATGGCATGCGTCTTTTGCAGTTGCTCACCAACGGCGCGTAGCTCAGCAGGCAGCGCGGAAACATCGAGTTCGGCGGTCGAGACACCATTCGCAAGTCGCTGAAGATAGGCAATAATCGATTGCTCGCCCAAGCGATATGACTCGTTCATGATGAATAACCTCCTTGGGCAGAACAACGGTTTGTATCATATCCCCAATTCGGTTTGAATTGGGGATATAAGTTAGCTAATGGAGACAAATGCCCCCTTCGGCGGTGGCGTTTTGCGCGCGAGCGTATCAGTTGTTATTGCCGCCATCGAGCAATGCCTCAAAATCATTCGCCGGCATGGGGCGGTAGTAGAGGAAGCCCTGAGCGTAGCGGGCGCCCATCTGTCGTAGCATGTTCGCCTGCTCATTTGTCTCGACGCCTTCGACCACGACGGGCAGATGGAGCGACTGCGCCATATCGAGCATTGATGTAATGATTTGCGCGCTGCGGCCTTGATCTCCGTCGGCGGGAACAAACGTGCGGTCGAGCTTGATAACGTCGACGTTGACGTTCTTGAGCATCGCGAGCGTGGACTGGCCGGTGCCAAAGTCGTCCATATAGGTTGAGAAGCCGCGGGTGTGCAGGTCGGCAGTCAGTTTATCCACGGCCTCGGATTCTCCCGTATAGGCTGTCTCGGTGATCTCGATGCGCATGAGTTCGGGCGGTAGGTTGTATTGGGCGGCAAGTGCTCCCATATGTTCGGCAACGTCGCAGGCAAGGATATCCACGCGCGACACATTGAGCGAGATCGGAACCACGCGAAGCCCCCGGTCGATGCGCTCGCGCAGCCACGAGGCGACGCCCTGCCAAATGTACTTGTCGAGCGTCACTACAAAGCCGCTTTCCTCGAGTGCGGGGATAAACGTTACAGGCGAAATGAGGGAACCGTCCTTGCCAATCCAGCGCGTGAGCGCCTCGGCGCCAACGATCTCGCCAGTTTCCATGTCGACCTGGGGCTGCAGGTAGTAGGTGATGCGGTCGTTTGAGAGCGCATGCTGGAACTCGGTGAGGGTGCGGTGAAACGCCACCTCGCGCTCGTACTCCTCGGGGCGGAAAATGGCGACGCGCTCCTTAAAGTCGTTTTTTGCGCGCCGATTGGTAAACATGGCCTTGGCCTGCGCGTCGATGGTGATTTCCTCGTTGGGGTCGATGGGGCAAACGCCCATGGACGGCCAGAAACCCACGCCGTCATCATGCTTGGCCACGGCGGCGCGAACGCGGTTATAGATTTGATGGACGGTGTCGTGCTCAAAGGGGATGAGAATGCAAAAGTCGTCTTGGCCCCAGTATCCTGCGACGCCCATCTCGGCATTCTCGATGTCTTTGAGGACCGTGCCCACATCGGCGAGCACGCGGTCGCCCTCGGCCTGTCCGTGCCATTCGTTAAACAGTCGCATATGACCCATGTCGACGGTGGCGATACACCAAGCGCCGTCGCGCCCTGTCCTCAGAAATGCGTTGGCACGCCGCATAAACTCGCTGGGTCGATAGAGGCCCGTGAGCGTATCGATGCGTTCGGCGACGGCGCTTTTACGCTCAATCTCGGGTATGGGGAGGCTGTCGTTGGGGGCAAGCCCGCCGGCGGCGCGAAGACGACGGTCGAGTTCGCCTAAAACAGCGGTCGCTTGATTGATTAAGCGCTCGTAAAAGGCCGGGACGACAAGACAGACGGGGGTAATGGTGTCGTTCGCGATTCGAACAGGAGCGAAAACGGCCTCTTTAAGATGATGGGTCAGTTGCTCGAATGCCTCGTGGTCCAGATCGTTGCTGAGCACGACGAACTGGGCGTTTCGCGAGCGGAAGACGCGACTTCTGCCGCGGGTGATCGATAACATGCGGCCTGCGTATTCGGCGAGCATGTTGTCGACAGCCTCGGCCCCGTAGAGCTCGTTGAACTTTGCCGTGCCACAAACGCGGACCGCTATAAGCCCCGTCTCGCAACGGTCGCGACGGCAGGCATCGATAGCGTTGATCAGCATACGCTGCGTTCCGAGGCCCGTGGCGGCGTCGACGGTCTCGGCGAGTGAGTGGTTAACAAGTTCGCCGACATAGAGCGAGGGGGTATTTCCGTCGCCGTCGATGCGAAACCCGCGAGCGCGGCAGAGGACGTAGTCGCCCGCGGCATTGCGCATGCGGTACTGCATGACGCGGCGGTGTTTGGAGCCATTATAGATTTGGTCGATGTCGTTGATGTAGGCCTCAAGGTCATCGGGGTGGACGCGCGTTTTCCAGTAATCGTGGCAGTTGTCTACATGCTCAGAAGGAAGACCGAGATCGCGCGAGGCGCCTTGTGACCAAAGGGTGCGATGTTTGTCCAAGTTCTCGATAAAGCAATAACGGCCTTCGTTGAGCATCGAAAAGGCGTCAAAAACGCGATCGCTTATTTCGAAGTCGTCGGTGTGGACTTGCGCGATATTGCGTCGATCAAGATGCATGGCATGGCGTAGCTTGTAGTCGTACATGCGATGGTCGGCATCGAGTGTCATGCGATTGGAGACTTCACCCAGGGCGGGGTCGGCGTGCGACACTCCGTAGCTAAACGAGTGAGGCATCTCGGAATCGTTGTTTTTGAGTAGGACCGTTCGGCAGTGTTCCAGGCGCTCGGCGAGGTCGTCCTCGGTCGCAATCGTAGACAGGATGGCAAACTCGTCGCCGCCTATGCGAAACGCCGCCTCGTCCACCTTCATATACAGCTTGAGATAGAGACTTACCTGCAAGATATAGCGGTTGCCCTCGTCATGCCCAAAGACGTCGTTGCAGTGCTTAAGGTTATCGATGTCGATAAACGCCATGGTCACGGGCAGTTCCTGCTCCCAGATTTCCTCTAGGGAACGGGCAAAGCCACCGCGGTTGCCAAGTCCGGTGAGCTGGTCGGTAAAGGCCGTCCTAATCAGATCATCCTGACGCTCGAGAAGGTCACGGACGGTCTTTTCGAGCGTTTCGGTGTAATTGCTGACGGTGTCCATGTTGTAAGCGGCTTTCTGGGGTCGGGGCGGATGGCGTCGGGCGAGCTCGTAGTGTACACGCGTCGTTGCTCCGCGCCTTGCGTGTATCCAGGCCCCCGCCTTGCTGCGTTGTTGAGTTACTTTGCCGGCTAATGTTCGCTGTTGATAACTGCTGAGTAGTGTAAACAACAGTACGCAATTATATATGGGTGTCCATGCTGTTGGCGGCTACTATTCGCCAAGCGGTAGCGCGACAATGCGATGTTCGATGAAAATGCGACTGAGTCGATATATGTTGACGGGTATACTTGTCCCGTTTTAAAACGCAGGAACGGAGATGGTCACATGGCACAGCCGGATACGACGCGCACGGTGGGGCTTGCGCTCGAGGGAGGCGGCTACCGCGGTATGTATACGGCGGGCGTGCTCGACGTTTGGATGGAGCACGGTTTGACCTGCGACCATATGGTGGGCGTTTCGGCGGGCGCGGCGTTTGGCTACAACTTTAAATCGCGGCAGATTGGGCGCGCCATTCGCTACAACAAGGCCTATTGTGCCGACAAACGCTATGCGAGCGTGACGAGCTGGTTGCGAACCGGTGACATGTTCAATGCCGAGTTTGCCTATCACGAGGTGCCTATCGAGCACGATCCCATCGACTTGGAGGCGTATCGCGCCTGCCCCATGCGGTTTACGTGCGTGTGTACCGATATCGAGACGGGCAAGGCCGTCTACCATGACCTGCCCTATGGCGACGAGAGGGATATCGAGTGGATTCGCGCGTCGTCGGCGATTCCTGTGGCGACGCGTCCCGTTGCTATTGACGGGCATAAGTATCTGGACGGTGGCGTGGCTGATTCTATTCCCAGCGCATGGCTGTTTGCGCGGGGGTATGACCGCAATATCGTGGTACTCACGCAGCCGGCGGGCTTTGTGAAACAGCCCAACAGCGTGATGCCCATGCTGCGGCGTGCGTTCCGTCACTACCCGGAGTTTGTCGCAGCGCTTGAGCATCGGCATGAGGTCTACAATGCCACGCTCGATGACCTGGCACGTCGCGAGGCTGCTAGCGAGGTCTTTGTGGTGCGGCCGAGCGAATCGGTGAAGGTGCCGTCGCTGTGCCGCGAACCGGATGAGCTCGAGCGCATCTACCAGGTCGGCCGCCACGATGCGGAGGCGACCTTGCCCGCGCTGGAAGCGTATCTGGCGGGGTAAGGGTCGCATGCGGAAAGCGCATCCCGGAATCGGCGCCCAGAACGGGATGCAGTTTCCCGGACGGGCGGGTTTTGGAAACGGCGTCCCAGAATTTGCGTCTGGAATGGGACGCGGTTTCCCAGCGGCGCCGCATACGGAAAGCGCATCTCGGAATGGAGGTCCAAACTGGGATGCGCTTTCCGCTGCTGGAGTTATGGGGCTGCGGAGCAACTGCTCGGCTTATGCCTATGCCTGCTGCCAGGTGTCGACGAGCTCCTTGGCCGCGGCGTAGGGGTCATCGGCGCTGCAGACGGCGCTCACCACGAAAAAGCCGTCGACGCCGGTGGCCTTGAGCTGTGGCAAGTCGGCCGTCTTGACGCCGCCGCCCACCACGATGGGCACGGGGCTTGCTGCGTGGAGGGCGGCCAGGTCCTCAAAGCTCTTGGTGATGATAGAGCCATCGGCCGCGCGTCCGCAGTCGCGCTTGGTCTCGGTCTCGTGGAGCGGGCCGATGCCCAGGTAGTCGACTAGGCTCATGTCGGCGGTCTTGACGTACTCGAGCATCTCCTCGCAACGGGCCGAAAGGCCCACGATGGCGTTGGGCCCCAGCAGCTTGCGACAGACCTCGACGGGAATATCGCTCTGGCCCACGTGCACGCCGTCGACAGCAATACCCTGCTCGCGCGCGGCGAGTACGCAGTCCAGGCGGTCGTCGATCAGCAGGGCGACCTGACCGGTCTTGCCGGCCTGTGCGATTGCCTGCGCGGCGTCGCCCGTCAGTGCGATGATTTCGCGGGCGCTTGCCACCTTGGAGCGCACCTGGATGCAGGTAAAGCCGGCGTCGAGTGCCTGGGCCACCACATCGCCCACGGGGCGCCCGAGCGTGTTTTCGGGGCCGAGTACCAGATAGGCCGAGATATCAAGGTTGTCGCGGATACTCATCGTGCTTCCTCCTGCTTCTTGATCTGCGCTTCCATGCGCTCAAGTTTGCCGGTCATGGTGTCGGTAAATCCGGGTCGAATATCGGCTTTGAGCACGACTTCGGTGCGGATGCCCTTGCTTGCCAACACAAAGGTCGCGTCGCGCACGACCTGCATGACCTCGTCCCAGTCGCCCTCGATCTCGGTGAACATCGAGGTGGTGCGGTTGGGAAGGCCGCTCTCACGAATGACGCGCACGACCTCGGCGACCTCGGCGGACAGCTCGTCGCCGGTGCCGCATGGGGCGATGGCCACGGCGACGAGTGTGTTCATGCCGGCATTGGTTGCGGACTCGGACATGGCTTATGCCTCCTCGAGCTCGAGTCGGTTGTCGGCAATATCCTGGGCGGTTGCGCGGTAGAGCTCGTCGATAAAGGCGACCTTAAAGCTTGCCGGGGCATCGGCGACAGCGGCGGCACGCGTACCGGCGACGTTGTAGACGGCGGTGCCGCAGATGGCTGCCGTAAACGGATCGGCAGCACAGGCGTACACGGCCAGCACGCCGCCCTGCGAGCAGCCGCAGCCGGTGATCTTGGACATGAGCGGGCTGCCGCCGTGGGATTTGGCCACGGTCGTGCCGTCGGTGATCAGGTCGACTTCGCCCGAAACCACTACGGCGCCGCCGGTGTAGCGGGCGAGCGCCACGGCGGCATCGCGGGCGGCGTCGACCGTGTCGGTGGTATCGACACCGCGCACGCGGCTCAGATCGGCTGCCTCGCCCTCAAGACCCCACAGGCCGGCGAGCGCGATGATCTCGGAAGCGTTGCCGCGTACGATGGCGGGCTTGTACTGCTTGAGCTCGTTTACCAGCTGAGTGCGCAGGCTACCGATGCCCAGACCCACCGGATCGAGCACCCAGGGCTTGCCGGCGTCGTGTGCCGCCTTGGCCGCGCGGGGAATCGTCTGCTCGTAGATGGGGAAGAGCGTGCCCATGTTGAGATAGATGGCGCCGCCGCCGGCAACGAGCGCCTCGCCCTCGTCGGGCAGATAGACCATGGCGGCCGAACCGCCCACGGCGAGCTGCGCGTTGGCGACAAAGTCGATCGTCACCGTGTTGGTGATGGAGCCGGCCATCGGATTGGTGGCGTGAATCTCCTCCACGGCCTTGACCACATGTTGCTTAAGCTGTTCAGAATCAATCACTGCACATGCCTCCTTGGCATAGAAAAGGGGCGCTGTGCATAGACAGCGCCCCTGTAAAGGCGGCATGCTCCCTACGCCAGCATTAACTGACAGGTTCAAAGGATTGGGCCCCATGCCCTCTCAGCCTTGTGGTTTGCACCGCCGGCACTCCCGCATCGAATCTGTTGTTCCCTATACTAGCGCACCTGCCAAAAAGGGACAGGTTTATTTTGGCAGGTCGTTACAATAGGTAGGACCGATACGAATGGGGGCCTTATGATCAAACTTGTGCTGACCGATATGGACGATACGCTGATTCCAGCCGGGCATGACGGCGCCAGCGACTACGCCATCGAGGGCATTCATGCCATGCAGGCGGCGGGTCTGCACTTTGGCCCGGTTTCGGGTCGTCAGCCGTCCGCGATGGGCTGGATGTTCAAAAACCGTTCCGAGTGTTTTTCGACAGGTGCGTTCTGTAACGGCCAGGTGATGTTTGTCGACGGCGAAGTCGTCGCCTCGCGCGCAATCGACAACGATGCTCTGATGCGTTTGGCCGACTATCTGGAGCAAGAGACCGATGATACATTTTTAAAAGTCTACAGCCTGGGCGATGACTTTTGGGGCAACGATGCCTATTGCGTGACGAGTGATCCCGAGCGCGTTCGTCGCGCCATGGGGTCGGGCGGCAACGCATGGCTCAAAGGCGAAGAGGCTCCGTGCCATCCCGTCGTCGATGACGCGCCGGTGTTCAAGGCGAATATCTGGAGTGCCCGTTCGCGTGAGGAGCTCGCGGAGCTACGCGAGCGCGTTGCCGCTGAGGTGCCGGAACTCTCGCTCGTGTTTCCCAACAACCGAGTGCGCCTGTTCGACATCCTCCCTGCTGATTGGGACAAAGGCTGCGCTGCGCTGGAGCTGGCGCGTGCTTTGGGCCTGACGCTCGACGAGGTGGCCGTATTCGGTGATTCTGATAACGATTTGCCCATGATCGATGCCGTTCCCAACTCCGTTGCAGTCGCCAATGCCAACGAGGCCGTCACGGCCGCCGCGCGCTGGCATATCGGCGCTGCGGCAGATGATGCGGTTGCCGGGGCTCTGCATCAGATTGCCGCCTGCGCCGCGACGGGGGAGATGCCGTCGTTTATGCGCCTGCCGGGTACTGCCGACGCGAATCTCACGAACAGCTAAGGAGACAGCCATGAAGCTCCAGCAGCTCAGATATGTCGTCAAAGTTGCCGAATGCGGCAGCATTACCGAGGCCTCGCGCCGGCTCTTTGTGTCGCAGCCTTCGATCACCGCATCGATTCGCGATCTCGAAAACGAGATGGGTGTGCATATCTTTGAGCGCACCAACAAGGGTGTCATTGTGTCCGAGGAGGGCGAGACCTTCTTGGGTTACGCGCGCCAGGTGCTCGACCAGGCCGACCTGCTCGAGGACAAGTACAAGGGCGCATCCGAGCAGGTGCCGCACTTTAGTGTGAGCTGCCAGCATTATTCCTTTGCCGTCAACGCGTTTGTCGACGTGATCCGCGAGTTCGATGCCGCGCGTTACGACTTCACCCTGCGCGAGGAGCAGACTCACGAGATTATCGAGGATGTCGCGCATATGAAAAGCGAACTGGGCATCCTGTACTTATCCGAGCATAACCGCGAGGTCATCGAGCGCATGCTGGTGGCCAACGAGCTCGTGTTCGAAGGACTCTTCTGCGCCACGCCGCATGTCTTCGTCTGCGCCGACCATCCGCTGGCGGACCGCTCCAGCGTGACGCTCGAGGACTTGGAAGACTACCCGTTTTTGTCCTACGAGCAGGGCAGCTATAACTCGTTTTACTATTCCGAGGAACTGACCTCGACGTTTGAGCGCCACAAGAATATCCGCGTGCGCGACCGCGCGACGTTGTTCAACCTGGCCATGGGCCTCAACGGCTACACGGTATGCTCGGGCGTGATCAGCCACGAGCTCAACGGGCCGGGTATTATCTCGATTCCGCTCGATGTGGACGAATACATGGAGATCGGCATTATCACGCGCAAAAATACGACGCTCACGCGCTATGGGCAGGCCTATATCGACGCGATTCGTCAGCATATCTAGTTTGTTATGTCTGCCGTGCGCATGATGCCGAGCGGCGCGTATTGATATAGCTATTCCCTATGCCAAACCAAAAATAATACGTATTTTACGATGGCTACTTGAGCACTCATACTTTGTCCCGTTAAAGCATCCACGCAAAAAAGGAGATCAGTATGAGCAAATCCACCCAGCTCAAAGCGCCGTTTCGCGCCGATATCGTCGGCAGCTTTCTTCGTCCGCAAGCTGTTAAGGATGCGCGTGCCGCCTATGCCGCGGGCAAACTTGACGCCGCCGGCCTTAAGGCCGTCGAGGACGAGGCCATTCGCGATTTGGTGGCTAAGCAAAAGGCCGCCGGCCTGCAGGTGATCACCGATGGCGAGTTCCGCCGCAGCTACTGGCACCTCGATTTTATGTGGGGCCTTAACGGCATTGAGCGCCGCACCTCACGCACGGGTTATATGTTCCATGACGAGGAGACGACGGCCGACACCGCCGTGGTTACCGGTTCCATTAGCGGCGAGAACCACCCGTTCGTCGAGCATTTTAAGTTCGTCAAGGCGCTTGAGGGAGAGGGCCAGGTCGCACGGCAAACCATTCCGGCGCCGATCCAGACGTTCTCCGAAGTCACGCTCGACCGCTGCGACGGCCAGCAGGAGAGTCTACGCGCCGTCTACAAGACCGACGAAGAGCTCGCCGATGCCATTGCCGCAGCATACCGCACCGTGATTGCCGACTTGTATGCCGCGGGCTGCCGCAACATCCAATTTGATGACTGCACCTGGGGCATCTATTGCGATACCGACTTTGTGTCCAAGACTGGCATGAGCCCGGTTGACCTGCAAAAGGTGTCCGAGCTGGGCGTGGCGCTCAACAATGCCGCCATCGCGGGCAAGCCTGACGATTTGGTCATCAACACGCACGTGTGCCGCGGCAACTATCATTCCACCTATGCTTTTGAGGGCGGCTACGACCCCATCGCGCCGTACCTGTTCGCACATGAGAACGTCGATGCGTTCTATCTGGAGTTCGACACACCCCGCGCCGGTGGTTTTGAGCCGCTCAAGTACGTTGCTCCCGGCAAGAAGGTGGTGCTGGGACTGATCACTACAAAGGCGGCTGAGCTTGAGGACGAGGACGTTATCGTCGAACGTATTCACGAGGCCGCAAAGTATGTGCCGCTCGAGAACCTGTACCTGTCGCCCCAGTGCGGCTTTGCCAGCTGCGAGATTGGCAACAAACTGACCGAGGACGAACAGTGGGCAAAGATCGCGCTGGTCAAGCGCGTTGCCGAACGCGTTTGGAAATAGCGGTAACGTTTGCAGGTGACGGCGCGTGCGAGACATGGTGCATCGCGTACAATGGTTCGGATCGTATCGTTCGGGCAGGTTATCCGATATGCCCGATCGCCCTTCCATTCGAAAGGACATCCATGTCCCAGTCTTCGACGCCCGCCGTCACCGATGCCATCTACGACGCATCGTCGCTCGGCCGCCCGCGCATGTTTTTGCTCGGCCTACAGCACCTGTTTGCCATGTTTGGTGCCACGGTGCTGGTGCCCGTGCTCACCGGTCTCTCGGTTTCGGCAACGCTTTTGTTTGCCGGCTTGGGCACGCTGCTGTTCCACTTCCTGTCGCGCGGTAAGGTGCCGGCATTTTTGGGCTCATCGTTTGCCTTTATTGCCGGTTATGCCGCCATCGCGCCCAACTGCGAGGCCGAGCTTTTGCCCTACGCCTGCCTGGGCGTTGCCTGCGCCGGTCTACTCTATCCGGTACTTGCGGCACTCTTCCGCGCGTTTGGCGCCAAGCGCGTCATGCGCTTCTTTCCGCCGGTAGTGACGGGCCCCATCGTCATTTCCATCGGCTTGATTCTGGCGAGCTCCGCTATTGCCAACTGCCAGACCAACTGGCTTGTGGCTGTTATTGCCGTTGCCGTTATCGTGATCTGCAACATTTGGGGTCGCGGCATGGTTAAGATCGTGCCGATCCTGCTGGGCGTCGTGGTGAGCTATGCCGTTGCCGCCGCGTTGGGTGAGGTTGATTTTTCGGGCGTTGCCGCCGCGCCGTGGGTCGGTCTTCCCATCGTGTGGGACAACACCGTGTTTGCACTCTTTGGGCCGCAGTTCGATAGCGGCCTTGCCACGACCGCCATCATCACCATCATGCCGTTGGCCTTTGCAACCATGATCGAGCATATCGGTGATATCTCCGCTATTGGCTCCACCTGCGAGCGTAACTACATTGCCGATCCCGGCCTGCATCGCACGCTGCTCGGCGATGGTCTCGCCACGATCCTGGCTTCGCTCTTTGGCGCTCCGGCCAACACCACGTATGGCGAGAACACCGGCGTGCTCGCTCTGACGCGCGTGTTCGACCCGCGCGTGATTCGCATTGCCGCGTGCTGCGCCATCGTGCTTTCCTTCTGCCCCAAGTTCGCTGCCGTGATCGCCGCCATGCCGCCATGCGTTATCGGCGGCGTGTCGCTCGTACTCTACGGCATGATCAGTGCCGTAGGCGTGCGCAACCTCATTGAGAACCAGGTCGATTTCCAGAACAACCGCAACGTGCTGGTGGCCGCTCTTGTGCTCGTGCTTTCGCTCGGCATCGCGTACAGCACCGCCGGCGCCATCGTGTTGGAGCTGGGCGGCGTGACGATTTCGCTTTCGGGCCTTGCCGTGGGTTCGCTGGTGGGTATCGTGCTCAATGCGATTCTGCCGGGTAATGACTTTGAGTTTGATGTCTCGGAACTCGAAGGGTCTGCCGAATAGCAGCTGTGTCCAACTCAGTTAAAAAAGCCGGCCATGCGTCCGATGCGCATGGCCGGCTTCTTAGTGCGCAAGAACCCAGTGGATGCCACGCGCCATGCGCAGGTCGGTTTGGGCAAAGTGGTTGCCGGGGTTGAGTTCCAGTGTTGTGAGGATGCCGCGCTCAACGAGCAACGTTTCCATTGCGTGCGTGTCGTCAAGTACGTGCCGCATCATGCGGTTGGGCGTCTTGGTTTCCTTTTTGCCGAGTGACAGATAGACGGCCTGCGGGTTGCCGGCAAAAGGGGTCGTGCTGGCGCGATCGACAAAGTCGGGAAACCACAACGACCCCGATGCGCTTGCGGCGCGGTCAAAGACATCGGTCTGCCAGAGGGCCCAAAGCGAAAAGAGGCCCGCCAATGAGTAACCGGCAATGCCGCGCCAGGAAGGCGGGCAGGGAAGTGATGATTCGACCTGTGGGATTATCTGATTCAGTAGCTCATCGAGAAAACCGGCAGCCTGTCCGCCAAAGGGTTCGCTATCGCGTACGGTACCATCGCATGCCCAGGGGCTCAGCTCACGATTCCAGTCGAGTCCGCCAATGGCAACAAGGGTGAACGGCGGGCAGTCGAGTTCTCGGCAGTACTCATAAACCTCGCTGCCGTCGCCCATGACCACGGGGAGGTAGATGACAGGCGCGCATTCGGCATGCTTTGAATGAACGGTTATCTGCTTTTGACGCGCTTTCATGACGGGCTTCTCTCTGCATTTCGACATCTACAAACATGATTGTCGCATGTCGGTGTAGGGACTGACGCAAAAAGAAAAGCGCGGGGCCGCATAGCGACTCCGCGCTTTTGTGTTTTGCTTTGGCAGGCTGTGCCGTTACGCCACGAAGAAGTAGACGAGGAAGGCAAGGGCTGCGATCCACATGAGCGGCTTGATCTTGGAGGCCTCGCCCTTAAAGAGCGCGACGATCACGTAGGCGATAAAGCCCAGGCCAATGCCGGCAGAGATGGAGTAGGTGAAGGGCACGCCGGCGACAATCATGAACGCCGGGAAACCCTGCGACACGTCGGACCAGTCGATCTCGGAGGCCTCGCTCATCATGAGGTAGCCGACGTAGACCAGAGCACCGCAGGTGGCGGCGCTGGAAACGATGGTGACGATGGGGGAGAAGAACGCGGCGAGAATGAACAGCACGCCGGTGGTGACGGAGGTGAGGCCCGTGCGGCCACCGTCGGCGGCGCCGGAAGTGGACTCGACGAAGGTGGTGATGGAGGAGACGCCCATGAAACCGCCCACAGCGGCGGCGGCGGAGTCGACGATCAGGATCTCCTTGATATTCTCGACGTTGCCGTCGTCGGTGAGGAACTCGCCCTGCTTGGCCACGGCCATCGCGGTGCCCATGGTGTCGAAGAAGTCACTCATGAGCAGCGAGAACGAGATGACGAGGAGCGCGGGGTCGGTAAGGACCTTGACGATGGCGGGCACGCCGCCGGCGTCGGCGATGGGGCCACCGATGCTCGAGAAGTCGAGCGGGGCGATGATACCGGTCGGAGCCTGGGTCACACCTAGGGGGATACCGGCGATGACGGCGACGACGATGCCGATGAGCAGCGAGCCGGGGACGTTGCGGCAGGCGAGGGCGACTGTCACCAGGATGGAGATGATGCCGACGATGAAGGTGGGGGAGGTGATGTCGCCCAGACCGACGAGTGTACCGGCGCCAGCGGTGATAATGCCGGCATCGCACAGGCCAATCATGGCGATGAACAGGCCCAGACCCACCGAGATGGCGTGACGCAGGACAACCGGGATGGCGTCCATGATGGCCTCGCGCAGGCCGCAAAGGACGAGCAGCAAGATGACGATACCTTCGAGGAAGATAACGCTCATGGCAACGTGCCAGTCACCGCCGCACATGGTGGTGGTGATGCCCGCGATCATCGCGTTGACGCCTAAGCCCGACGCGCAGGCGAGCGGGCGGTTGGCGAAGATGCCCATGCAGATGGTCATGATGCCGGCGCCCAGGCAGGTGGCGCAGGCGAGCGCTCCCGCATCGATGCCGGCGCCCGAGAGCACCGCGGGGTTGACGGCGATGATGTAGGCCATCGCCAGGAATGTTGTCAGTCCAGCGCGGAGTTCGGTCCCGATTGTGGACTTGCGCTCGCTGACGTGAAATAGTTCGTCCATGCATACCCTTTCCTTGTTCGGCCCCGAGTTTAGGCCGATTGACACGAACTCACCCACTATAGCCCCTTTACGACGCTGTTGTTCCTCGCATGTTGATGTTCGGCGCTTTGTAGCAGACGGACGGTATTTTTCGCATGAGAATGTGTGGGTACCGTATACTTAAGCGGTTACAACGACCCCTATGGAGGAACGTATGATTAAAGAGCTTTGCCACGACGAGGCTATCCTGTCCCAGCGTTGCGAGGTTGCGACCGTCGAGGACGAGTCGGTTGCTCAGGACCTGATCGATACCATCAAGTCGCTCGACGATGCCGGCTGCCTTGCCGCCAACCAGATTGGCGTTACCAAGAAGGTCTGCGTCTACCTGGACGATGCCGGCGAGCCCCACGTGCTCTACAACCCCCGTCTGGTGTTTGGCCTGGGCGCCAGCAAGATGGAGGAGAGCTGCCTGACGCACGAGGAGGTCACCAAGTCCACGCGCTATATCAAGTGCAAGGTCGCTTATGACGTGATCGTCGACGGCAAGATGCGCGAGCGCAAGCAGGACTTTGTGGGCTTCGAGGCGCAGATGGTCCAGCACATGATTGACCATTGTCTCGGCAAACTTGTCTAGAGTGATTTGATCGGGGATTGAACCTGTGCTTTTGGCCCGGGCGTGACATTGTTGTCATGTCCGGGCTTTTGTGTTTAGCGCCTTTTTGTTTGGTGACAATGACCTTAGTAAGAACGTAAAGCTAGGAGGCGCTATGTGCACGAGCATTCGATTTACCGATAATTCTGGCCACATGTATCTGGGCCGCAACCTCGACTGGAGCTTTGACTACGGCCAACAGGTTCGCGTGATGCCGCGCGGGTTTCACATTCCGTATTCGTTTATCGACGACGCGACAGCGGCACACGCGGTGATCGGTATGTGCATCGATTACAAGAACTACCCTATGTTCTTCGATTGCGGCAACGATGCGGGCCTCGCCGTGGCGGGTCTCAATTTCCCGGGTTATGCCGAGTATGCCGAGGACCCTGTCGACGGCAAGACCAATATCGCGGCCTATGAGTTTCCTCTGTGGGTGGCAGCGACGTTCTCGACGGTCGACGAGGTCGAGGCTGCGCTGCGCGATACGGTGATTGTCGCCAAATCTGCAGGAGAGGGGCTGGGCGTGTCGCTGCTCCATTGGATTATCGGCGACAGCCAGCGCAGCATCGTGGTCGAGATGATGGCCGATGGCCTGCATGTATACGACAATCCGGTCGACACCCTTGCCAATCAGCCCACCTTCCCGTGGCATATGGAAAACCTACGCACCTATATCACCGCCACAAGCGATTTTCCGCAGACGGCGACATGGCGTGGCGCCGAGCTCAAGCCCTATGGCGCGGGTGCCGGCATGCGCGGCATTCCGGGCGATTGCTATTCGCCGAGCCGTTTTGTAAAGGCGGCGTATCTCAATGCCAACTATCCGCAAAAAGAGAGCGAGGCCGAAAACGTCGTCCGTATGTTCCGCTCGCTCGAGGGCGTGGTGATGATCGAGGGGGCGTCCAGGATGGGCGATGGCAAGTTCGAGAAGACTATCTACACCGGATGCTTTAGCGCGCGCACGGGCAATTATTACTATGCGATGTATGGGGATCCGTCGATTCGCTACGTGAGCCTGATGGATGGCGAGGGCGCGAGCCCCGATAGGCTCGTGGTTCCCGAGCCGCGTCGTTCGTAGCCGACGGCTTTACTGAAATGCAAAGCGCCCCTGCATCTCCTGTGAGGTGCAGGGGCGCTGTCGTTGATGCGTGACGTCGCTAGAAGTTGGCGTCGTTGAGTTGTTCGCTCTCGAGGCCGTCGAGCTGCTGCTGTTCGGGCGTATCTGCGACGCTCTCGAGCAGCTCAGTGGGGTCGACGTTCATATTCCTGCCGGCCTCGTTGCCGTTGACCAGGTCGTCCGAGAAGATATCGACTTCCATTTCCTCGGCTTCCTCGATCTGAACTTCGAGTGGCACCTGGGTGCGTACAAGCTTGACGGCCGGGCGCATGCGGGCAAACAGCGGCACGTACTCGATGATGATGGCCGAGTTCTCTAGACCGTACCAACGTGCCGGGCTTCCGCAGGCGCGGCGGACGGCGTACTTGATGGCCATCACGCGGTGGTCGTTGCGGTTGATGTCCGTTTCGGGGGCAAGCATCTTGCGTAGCATGCAAAAACGGAAGTCGCCCACGTTGCCGCGGGTCTCGTAGATGGAGTAGGTGTGATGCTGCGGTGGCAGCTCACCCGATGCCATCAAGTCGCCAACGATCTGGCGCAGGTAGGCGTTAACGCGCTGGTTGACCTTAAAGCCCAGGTCCAAGCGCACGCGGAACAAGAAGTCCGTGCCAAAGGTCTCAACGGAATACTCATGCGTATAGGGCTCATCGGTAACGTGCACGTTGATGAACCAGTATGCCTTGGCGCGCTTGGGATGCTTGTCCAGGATGGAATAGAGCACGTCGCGGTCGAGTGTGAGCGGGTCGGGGCTGTTGGTGAGGAATACCAGATTGTCGGCGAGCACGGGGTAGGTCTCGTCGTTGCGCAGGCGGTTGAGCTGATCGATGTACTTGGAGACGGGCAGCAGGATCGTTTGCGTGCGCTCGATGGCGGTGCCGCGGCGCCACACATACATAAGGCCAAACAGCAGCGAGGCCAAGAAGATCATGACGTAACCGCCGTCAAAGAACATAGTGAGGCATGAGGCAAAGAAGCAGAGCTCGATGGCGCCAAAAAGCAGGGCGAAGATGCAGGCGCCCAGCTTGTGCTTGAGAATGCCGGCGATATAGCTCGTCAAAAGCGTTGTGGTCATGAGCATGGTCACGGTGATGGCGAGGCCGTAGGCGCTTTCCATGCGCTCGGAGTTCTGGAACAGCAGCACGATGAAAATGCAGCCGACCCACATGATGTTGTTGACGAGCGGAATATAGAGCTGACCCTTGGTGTCGCTGGGGTAGTGGATGCGCAGGTGCGGCATGAGATTGAGACGGGTTGCCTCGGATACCAGCGAGAACGAGCCAGTGATGAGCGCCTGCGAGGCGATGATGGCCGCCACGGCCGAAAGCACGATGGCAAAGGGGCGCAGGGGCTCGGGGAGCATCATATAGAACGGGTTGACGATATCCATCGCGAGCATCTGGGGGTTGGAGTTATTGGCGAGCAGCCAAGCTCCCTGACCCAGATAGTTGAGGATAAGGGCCGCCTTAACAAACGGCCAGGATGCATAGATGTTTGCCTTGCCCACGTGACCCATGTCTGAATAGAGCGCCTCGGCACCGGTTGTCGACAGAAAAACGAAGCCGAGCACCATGATGCCCGAGTGGTTGATGGGCGAGAACAGGAACATGATGCCGCGAATGGGGTTGAGCGCGCGCAAGATGGACAGGTTGCCGAGCATGTTGAACAGACCGGCGCCAGCCAAGAACAGGAACCATAGTGTCATGAGCGGGCCGAAGAGCTTGCCGATCGACGAGGTGCCGGCGCGCTGCATGGCAAACAGGCCGCAGATAATGATGATGGTGATGATGATGACGTTGGTCTGCCCGTCACCCAATAGCGCGTGGCCCCACTCGATGGTGCGCAGACCCTCGATGGCTGTGGTGACCGTGACGGCGGGGGTGAGGATGCCGTCGGCAAGCAGTGCCGCACCGCCGATCATAGCGGGGAGAATCAGCCACGGCGCCACCTTGCGCACGAGGCTGAACAGGGCGAAGATGCCGCCTTCGTTGTGGTTATCGGCCTTCATGGCGATTACCACGTATTTGACCGTGGTCACGAGCGTCATGGTCCAGATGACGAGCGAAAGCGCGCCCAGAATCATGTCCTCGCTGACGGTGCCGATGCCGCCGTTGTTTGTGACGATCGATTTCATGGTGTACATGGGACTCGTGCCGATGTCGCCATAGACGACGCCGAGCGTTACGAGCAGCATGCCAGCGGAGAGGGGGATGGCTCCATGCCCGCCTTGACTACGCTGTTCTTGGGGGCTTACCTCCAATTTGTTGTGTGCCACGTGGACTCCCTTGGACATCCGGTTATCTGTCTGGGACAGATAACCTTTATGCCGTCTTTATACATACAAGAGCAGTTTGGCACATTGGGGTGTTTTAGACAATAATCCCCATCTGGGGAGCAGTTGTTTGCGCAGATAGCATTTCAAAGCAGGAGCACTTCCGGCTGTGTGGTTTGCTGCAATGTGATAACCGCGGACGCGCCCCTGCCTTGAAACTGAAGAGGGGGGGGCTTTTAAGCACGTGCTGTCTGGGCGATGCCGGCCTTGGCATTTGCGCGTTTGCCGGCGAGTTCGCAAAAAATCGCGCCGCCGATGATAAGTGCGGCGCCCATCAGGCGGATTGGTGTTATGGCTTCGCCTAAAAGGACGGCGGAGAACACGACGGCCGAAAGCGGCTCGAGGTAGCCGACGACCGCGACGGTCTGGACGGGCAGCTTGGCGACGGCACTAAAGTAGAGCAGGCAACCGATGCCGGTGTTGACGACGCCGAGCATGGCGACGGCGCGCCAATCGATGCCGGCGGCGATGCTGGGGGAGAAGAACGAGGGAGCGCCTTGGGTGACGAGTGTGAGAACCAGCGCGGTCACAAAGGCGGCGCTCACCTGGAGCATGGAGTTCTCGAGGCCTTCGATGTGTGGCGCACCCTTGCTGGCGATGACCATCAGCGCATAGCAAAATGCCGAGGCGATGCCGCAGGCGATACCCGCAATGGGCATATTGCCGCCTAGACCTTGTGCTGCAATGAGAAAAGCTCCGCAGGCGACGGCGATAAAGCCGGCGATTTTGCCACCGGTCAGCTTTTCGCCAAAAATGAGCGGGGAGAGGGCCATAACGATGATGGGGCCGCAGTAGTACAGCAGCGAGGATACGCCGACGCCGATCGTCTGGTAGGCGCGGAACAGAAAAATCCAGCTGGCGCCCAGCGCGGCTCCCGAGAGGAGGAGGGCTGCGGCTTCGCGGGGGCGAGATGGCGCCTGCAACTTATGGCGTTGGGTGATGGCGAGGATGGTGACAAGCGAGAGTGCGCCCAAAAACGTGCGTAGTAGCACGATATCGGAGCTCGGCAGTGCGATGGCAGCGGCGATGATGCCGTTGGAGCCAAACAATAGCAATGCTGCTAAGTACGTAAACAGTCCGTTGTTCATGCGCTGACATCCCCTCTATATCCGAGCATGTTCACTATGGGTGAACTCGCTTTAGAAGAAAAGCGAATATAATGCATGGATAACATGACAAAGACTCATGCAAAGGTGGAGGGGTGCCGTGGAAACGAATATTCAAAAGATGCAGGTGCTGCTCGAGACCGTGCGCGCCGGCAGTTTTACGCGCGCCGCCGAGCGCCTGAGCTATTCGCAGTCGGGCGTGAGCCGTATGGTGGCCGATCTCGAGGCCGACTGGGGCTTTAAAGTGCTCGATAGAAGCCGCGAGGGCGTAGTGCTTTCTGCCGATGGGCGGCAAGTTATGCCGGCGGTCGAGGCGTTATGCGAGGAATTTGTTCGTTTGCAGCGACGGGTGGATGAGATGCGTGGGCTCATGCGCGGCAAAATCTGCATCGGTACGTTTTCGAGTGTGGCGACCCACGTGCTGCCGCCGGTGATCGCGCGTTTTCGCGCAGATCATCCAGACGTCGATTACGAGTTGTTGATGGGCGATTACTCAGAGATTGAACAATGGGTGGCTGAGGGTCGTTGTGATCTGGGTTTTATTCCGCGTGAGCCACGCGGCGCCGGCATGGCATCGCGGTCTTTGGTGCGTGATGAGCTGATGGCGGTGGTGCCAGCAGATTCGTTGCTTGCCGCGGCGGAGGTCGTCTCTCTTGTCGATTTGGCCAACGAGCAGTTTATTCTGCTGGAACGCGGCACCGATGACGAGATTACGCCGCTGTTCCGTCGGGCGGGGCTGACCGTGCGCTCAAAGCTGTCGACCTGGGATGACTATGCGATTATGGCCATGGTCGAGGACGGCCTGGGCGTGAGTGTCCTTCCGGCGCTCATCTTACGCCGCTGCCAGTTCAATGTCGCCATTCGTTCGCTCGAAGGACATCCCCATCGGCAGATCAACGCCATATATCGAACGGCCGATGTTTCACTTGCCGCCGCTCGATTCCTTGAATACCTCTAAATGAGCGCACGCCGTTGTCGCTTTGGGATAAATCTCGAGGTTTGGCTCATTTTATTTTTGAAATTGAACTTTCAAATGAGGTGTCGCGCTATACTGCTTGCTAAATTGAACCCTGGTTCAATTCGTGTTCTATAAATTGAACTTTGCCAGCAAGGAGGTTCCTGTGGCCCAAGAGACGTTTAGCGATCGCCTGCGACAGACTATGTCCGATCGCGACGTTCGCCAGTCGGACGTGATTCGTGCATCGGAGATGCTCGGCAAAAAACTCGGCAAGAGTCAGATGAGCCAATATGTGAGCGGCAAGACGATCCCGCGGCGCGATGTGGCAGAGCTGCTCGCCCGTATTTTGGAGGTCGATGTTACCTGGCTGCTCGCCGGTGACGCCGACCAAGGCGAGGAATCATCTCCTCGCAACGATTCCAAGCCCGAACCCCATCCCTCAGCTCAAATTGCAAGGAGCGCCACCATGCGTACTTTTTCTAAATCCACCAAGCTCGATAACGTCCTGTATGACGTGCGCGGTCCCGTCGTCGACGAGGCCGCCCGTATGGAGGACGAGGGCGAGCGCATCCTCAAGCTCAATATCGGCAACCCGGCGCCCTTCGGTTTCCGCACGCCCGATGAGGTCATCAAGGACATGCGCCAGCAGCTGCCCGACTGCGAAGGCTATTCCAACTCGCGCGGCCTGTTCTCCGCGCGCAAGGCGATTATGCAGTACTCGCAGATCAAGGGCCTGCCCAATGTTCAGATGGAGCACATCTACACGGGCAACGGCGTGTCCGAGCTCATTCAGCTTTCGATGAACGCGCTGCTCGACAATGGCGACGAGATTCTGATCCCCAGCCCCGACTATCCGCTCTGGACGGCGTGCGCAACCCTTGCCGGCGGTCATCCCGTGCACTATCTGTGCGATGAGCAGGCGGATTGGTATCCCGACCTGGAGGATATGGAGTCCAAGATCACGAGCGCGACCAAAGCTCTCGTCATCATCAACCCCAACAACCCCACGGGTTCCGTCTATCCGCGCGAGGTGCTCGAGGGCATCGTCGAGGTTGCACGCAGGCATCAGCTGATGATCTTTGCCGATGAGATCTACGACCGCCTGTGCATGGACGGTTACGAGCACGTCTCGATTGCCTCGCTCGCTCCTGATCTGCCCTGCGTCACCTTTAGCGGCCTTTCCAAGTCGCACATGATCGCGGGCTATCGTATTGGCTGGATGGTGCTTTCGGGCAACCAGCGCTGCATGAGCGACTTCATCATGGGCATTAACATGCTCTCCAACATGCGCCTGTGCTCCAACGTGCCGGCTCAGTCGATCGTTCAGACGGCACTCGGTGGTCATCAGTCCGTTAACGACTACATCCGTCCCGGCGGCCGCGTCTACGAGCAGCGCAACTATGTGTATGAGGCGCTCAACAAGATTGACGGCATCTCGGTGGTTAAGCCGCGCGCGGCGTTCTACATCTTCCCCAAGATGGATGTGAAGAAGTTCAACATCACCGATGACGAGCAGTTCGCCCTTGACCTGCTGCACGAGAAGAAGATTCTGATCACGCGCGGCGGCGGCTTTAACTGGGCTGAGCCCGACCACTTCCGTATCGTGTACCTGCCGCGCATGGAAGTACTCAAAGAGTCCCTCGAAGACCTCGCTGACTTCTTCGATCACTACCGCCAGAGCTAGTGGGATAGAAGCTCCGCACTATGAGAAGCTCCCTGCAGTTGTTTTGCTGCAGGGAGCTTTCTTGAATCGGTGGAACTATATAACGATTCCGCAACAGTGGTCGATTTCGTGTTGGATGATCTCGGCGGTGTAGCCCGAGAAGTTTTTGATGCGGTGGACGAAGTTCTCGTCCAGATACTCCACCTTAATGCGGCGATAACGGGTACAGGGGCGCTCTCCAACCAGCGAAAGGCATCCTTCGCTCGTCTGATAGGCATTGACCTGCTCAAGAATTTGAGGGTTGTACATCAGGAGCGCCCTGTTGCCGTCCTTTACGCAGATGATGCGTTTGCGCACGCCAATCATATTGGCGGCGAGGCCCACGCACTCGTGCTCATGCTCATGGAGCGTATCCAGGAGGTCCTGCCCGGTCACGGCGTCATCGGGGCCCGCGTCTTCGGAAGGCAGGCGCAAAAAGAACTCGGATTTCATGATGGGTTTGATCATGGCGGGCTCCTTAAGGTGGACATGATTGGTTCAGGCCATGATACCGCGACATGTCGCATTAATGTGTGCACATAGATTCTGCAGCTAGATTGGATGGCGACACCATAAACTAATGGACGTTTTGCCGAGAGGCATGAATGTATAAAGCGCAAAGAGTGCGCGACGGGCCCCGCGAATGGGGCGATGATGCCCGAGAGGGCCAAGAAGGAGTCTCATGTCTGAGAACGAAGAGATCATGAACGAGACCGAGAACGAGACCATGGCTGCCGAGGTTGAGGCAGTCGAGACCGTGGAGACCGAAGCTGCTGAGGTTGAGGCTGCTGACGAGGTTTCCGCCGAGGAGGAGGCCGAGGTTGTCGAGGCCGCCGCTGATTACGATGACGAAGAGCTGATGGACAAGATGCAGAAGGCCGCTCGCCTGCTGCGTAGCCGTCGCTTTGCTATTTCCAAGGAGGAGGAGGCCAAGGCCGAGCGCATGGCGAACATCGAGCGCGCCATCAAGCTTCTTGACCTCAAGCCCAAGATGGAGCAGAAGGAAATGTCCGACCTGCTGGGCATGCGCCTTCGTGAGCTCGATGGCCTGATGGCCGAGGCCGAGGCTGCCGATCTGGTCGGCCGCATCGACGACGCCGAGGGCGATATGCGCAAGATCGTTGTCTTCGCTGCCGAGGATGCCGCTGAGGGCCTGACCGAGCTTGCCAACAAGAAGGAGAAGCTCCTGCCCGAGCTTTCTTACGAGGAGGCCACCGAGCTGATGGCCGCTCTCGATAAGGTTATCGCTCCGCTCGTCGCCATGGGCCTGGACGAGGACCGCGGTCCTCGCGGCGGCCGTGACGATCGCGGTGGCCGTGGCGGCGACCGTGGCGGCCGCGGCGGCTTTGGCGATCGCGGTGGCCGTGGTGGCGACCGTGGCGGTCGTGGTGGCGATCGCGGCGGCCGTGGCGGCTTTGGCGATCGCGGCGGCGACCGTGGCGGTCGCGGCGGCTTTGGTGGCAACCGTGGTGGCTATGGCGACCGCGGCGGCAACCGTGGCGGCTTTGGCGGCAACCGTGGTAACGACCGCGGCGGTCGTGGTGGCGATCGTGGCGGCCGCAACGGTGGCGGCTTCCGCGGCAACCGTTTCTAATTAGTTACGCGGTTCTACGAACCGCGTAACCAGTTGACGCTGCAAACGCCCCTAAGCGGCAATCTGACGTTCAATTTCAAGGGCGCGACCATAAGGTCAGCGCCCTTTCATTTCGCGTCACCTTGCTCGCTTAGGGGCGTTTTCGCTGACTTATGCTCAACCTGCGGTGTTGTCTTGCTCCGGGGGTGGCAGTTGGGGACGTTCCTTTTCTGCCGGTAGTTTGGGACACTCCTTGTCAGGTAGTCATTGGGGACGTTCTTGTTTGACTAGTCGTTTAAGAACGTCCCCAACGACTACATGGGATGAGAGTGGATAATCTCCCGGTTTGAGCCTGCATTCAAGCTCAAAGTGGGAGATTATCCACTCCCATTTGTTGTATGTCCGAAAATCCACGCTCGTTTAAATTCTGCCTACATTTGCAGGAACAGTTCGTGGAGGCGGGTGTCTTCGTCGAGCTCGGGGTGGAAGGTGACGCCGAGCTGGTTGCCTTGGCGGGCGGCGACGATGCGGCCATCGACTTCGGCCAGGGCCTCGGCATCGCCGTGCACCTCAACGATGCGGGGTGCACGGATAAACGTCAGCGGCACTTCACCGTCGATGCCCGACACCTGGCCCTTGGTGCGAAAACTGCCGAGCTGCCTGCCGTAGGCATTGCGCTCGACAAGTACATCCATGGTTGCCAAACGCGGCGTGCCCTTATCGTCATGGGCGGCAAGATCGTGAGCCAGCAGAATCAGGCCGGCGCAGGTGCCCAGGACGGGCATACCTTCAGCGATACGGGCACGAAGCTCCTCGAGCATGCCCAACTCATCAAGCAGCTTCCCTTGAACGGTAGACTCGCCGCCGGGAAGTACCAGGCGATCAAAATCCTGCTGCAAATCGGCCGCCTGCCTCAGCTCGATACAACGTGCGCCCAGCTCGGACAATCTTGCCTCGTGCTCGGCAAAAGCGCCCTGGACCGCCAGCACGGCGACCGTTTGGTCTGCATAATCGCTCATGTGCGATCCTTTCTGCTGGACTAGCGCCCGCGCTCCTCCATGATGATCTCGATTTCGTCGGCGTTGATGCCCACCATGGCCTCGCCCAGGTCCTCCGAAAGCTCGGCGATGAGCTTGGCGTCGGTGAAGTTTGCCACGGCCTTGACGATGGCGGCGGCGCGCTTGGCGGGGTCGCCGCTCTTAAAGATGCCCGAGCCAACAAAGACGCCCTCGGCGCCCAGCTGCATCATCAGCGCGGCGTCGGCGGGGGTCGCGACTCCGCCGGCGGCAAAGTTTACGACGGGGAGCTTGCCCGTGGCATGGACCTCGCGCACCAGCTCGACCGGAACCTGCAGCTGCTTGGCTGCCTCAAAGAGCTCGTCGTCGCGCAGAGCAACAACGTCGCGGATCTGCTTTTGGATCTTGCGCATATGGCGCACGGCCTGAACGACGTCGCCCGTGCCCGGCTCGCCCTTGGTACGAATCATCGTGGCGCCCTCGGCAACACGGCGCAACGCCTCGCCCAGATCGCGGGCGCCGCAGACAAACGGCACGTCAAACTGGGTCTTGTCGATGTGATAGACATCATCGGCGGGGGAGAGGACCTCGGATTCGTCGATGTAGTCGATTTCGATGGCCTGCAGGATCTGCGCCTCGACAATGTGGCCGATGCGGCACTTGGCCATAACGGGGATGGAGACGGCCTCCTGGATGCCCTTGATCATCTTGGGGTCGCTCATGCGCGAGACGCCGCCTGCGGCACGGATATCGGCCGGAATGCGCTCGAGTGCCATGACGGCGCAGGCGCCCGCCTCCTCGGCGATGCGTGCCTGCTCGGGCGTGGTGACGTCCATGATGACGCCGCCCTTGAGCATCTGCGCGAGCTCGCGATTGAGTTTGACGCGATCGGCCTTGCTGGTCTGTTCTGCCATGGTTGCTCCCTTGGTTGGCATGTGCATTGCTTGACGGAACATCCTATCGGGGAGCTGGGTATGGCGAAATACTCAGTTTTCGAGATAATAACAAGGTCAGACTAATGCCAGATTGAATGATTCGATAAGGTCAGGTGATAGACCCATGCTTGACTACAATTTGGAAAATCGCGGCGAAGCATCGCTTTATGAGTATGTTTACCAGCAAATTCGCGATGATATTGTTGCCGGGCGCATTGCGGCAGGGGAGCATCTGCCGTCTAAGCGCGCCTTTGCGAGTCATCTGGGTATCAGTGTCATTACCATCGAGAATGCATATAGCCAGTTGCTTGCCGAGGGTTATATTTGCTCAATGCCGCGTCGCGGCTACTACGCGTGCGAGCTTCCGGATGCGCCGGTTTTGGCTTTGGCTGCGGGGGATATCGACCGAGATGCTGTTCCTGTTGGTCCCAGCGCGCATGATGCCATGGGGCAGACAGAGCGATTCGACGCACTTTCTCCTTCCGCTTTGGAGGCGGCGCGGCTTTGGCAAAGTGCGCTACGGGCGACGCTGACGTCCGAAGACGAGCGTGAAATCTTTTCGCCCGCACCGGCGCAGGGCACCGCTCGACTGCGACGTGCGATTGCGCACCATCTGCGCGGGACAAGGGGCATGAATGTCAATCCCGACAATATCGTTATCGGTGCGGGCGCCCAGCTGCTCGATACCATGTTGGTTCAGTTGCTTGGCGCGGACAAGGTGTATGCCGTCGAGGATCCAGGCTATTTGCGCTTGACGCGCATCTATCAGGCCATGGGTTGCGAAGTGCGGCATGTCCCGTTGGATGCTGAGGGCGTGGACTTGAGCGCGCTGCAGAAAACCGGGACCGATGTCCTTCATCTGATGCCGTCTCATCAGTATCCGACCGGTCTTGTGACGAGCATTGCACGTCGCTATGCGTTGCTGAGCTGGGCCGCCGAGCGGCCGGGTCGGTATCTCATCGAAGACGACTTTGATTGCGAGTTTCGCCTTGCCGGTAAGCCGATTCCCGCGCTCGCGTCGATCGATGCCGCTCAATCGGTCATCTATACCAACACGTTTTCGAAGAGCCTTTCATCGGCGTTGCGTTTGGCGTACATGGTGTTGCCCGATGAGCTGATGGAACGGTTTGGGCGCGACCTTGGTTTTTACGCTTCGTCGGTGAGCTCTGTTGACCAGGTCGCTTTAGCGCGCTTGCTGGAATCGGGTGATTACGAGCGGCATGTGAACCGCGTGCGCGTGCGTGCTCGCGAGGCACGCGATGGCCTGGCGTCGCTTGTACGGAAAGCGTTTCCGGCAGGGGAGGTCTCGATCGAGCATGCAGACGCGGGCCTTTACTGCACTGTTGCCCTGGCCGAGGACAAGGCGGGGGAGAGTTTCGCGAAGGCTCTCGCTGACGCTCGTATTTCCTATGTCAACATCGCCGATTGCCTGTGGACGGCTGATCGGGCATCGACTAAGAACGCTCCATCTCGCGTCCTCATACAATACGACGACCTGAGCCCTCAGTCGCTCAGTGTTCTTCAAGAGCAGCTGCAATAAGCCCACGAAGAAGGCCCGAACCATGCGGTCCGGGCCTCATCGAGCTAGAGGTTATGTCTCAGGCAGTTGGCTTAGCCAAAGTAGCGCTTGAGCAGGCCAGCGAAAGCCTTGCCGTGGCGAGCTTCGTCGCGAGCCATCTCGTGCACGGTGTCGTGGATGGCATCGAGACCAGCGGCCTTGGCACGCTTGGCAAGATCGGTCTTGCCGGCGGTGGCGCCATTCTCGGCTTCAACGCGCATTTCGAGGTTCTTCTTGGTGGAGTCGGTCACGACCTCGCCCAGGAGCTCGGCGAACTTGGCGGCATGCTCTGCCTCCTCGTGGGCAGCCTTCTCCCAGTACAGGCCGATCTCGGGATAGCCCTCGCGATGAGCGACGCGAGCCATGGCCAGGTACATACCGACCTCAGAGCACTCGCCCTCAAAGTTGGCGCGCAGGTCGGCAACGATGTCCTCGGAGACGCCCTCCATCTTGGCGACGCCTACGACGTGCTCAGCAGCCCACTCGAGCTGGCCCTCCTCCTGCTTCAGGAAACGAGAACCGGGAACACCGCACTGGGGGCACTTGAAGTCCTCGGGCAGCTGGTCGCCGTCGAACTCTTCCACATAACCGCAAACGGGGCAAACAAACTTCATGATTCGATCCTTTCGATCGATGGCGATGGCGCGCTCGTCCGGTCCCGTAAGGGCCCTCTCCGGACGTGCGTCTTGACGGGTTCTATTATCCATAAATGCAACTAAATGTGAAGCCTATTAGGAATGATTTTTAATAAAACAATTTAAGCATGTGAAGATGTTGATTGATTAACGATTGGCAAGCCATATGCAGACGTCGATGAGTACAATCGGTCGAGCAAATGTTGACCCATCAACAAATGAGGGAGCTTCCTTTATGCATCTAGCCCGTCGTGCCTGGTGCCGAACGTATCAAACGGTTTTTCGCATTGCATTGCCGGTGCTGCCCTATACCGAGCCACGCATTCTGGAGCACGCCGAGGATGTGCCCGCAGTGCTTCAGGCGCGTTCGATACAGCGGGTCCTTATCGTGACGGATCCCGGTATTGCCCGTCTAGGGCTCACGGCACCGCTCGAGACAGCGCTCGCGTCCAAGGGAATTAGCGCTGCGGTCTATGCCGAAACACGTGCGAACCCCACGGTCTCGAATGTGGAGGAAGCGGCGTCTCTGTATCGAGCGCGCGTCTGCCAGGCCATTATCGGCTTTGGTGGCGGTTCTGCCATGGACTGTGCCAAGGGCGTGGGGGCGCGCATCGCGCAACCCAACAAACCGATCAACAAGATGCGCGGCCTGCTGCGTGTCCATCGTCGCCTGCCGCTGCTCATCGCCGTTCCCACCACGGCGGGCACGGGAAGCGAGGTCACGCTTGCAGCGGTAATTACCGACGACGAGACGCACTACAAGTACCCCATCAACGACTTTGTGCTGATCCCGCGCTATGCGGTGCACGACCCCGAGTTTACGCGCGGCCTGCCCGCCTCCATTACGGGGCAAACGGGCATGGACGCCCTGACGCATGCCGTCGAGGCCTTTATCGGGCGCAGCACCACGCCCTATACGCGCAAGATGGCGCGCCAGGCGGTGCAGCTCATCCACGACAATTTGCTCGAGGCCTATGAGCACGGGGAGAACATGCGTGCGCGCCGCAATATGCTTTCGGCGGCGTATAAAGCGGGTGTTGCCTTTACGCGCTCCTATGTTGGATACGTCCATGCCGTCGCGCACAGCCTGGGCGGGCGTTACGGGATTCCCCACGGCTTGGCCAACGCCATCATCTTGCCGCACATGCTTCGTGCCTATGGCGAAGCCGCTGCTCCTAAACTCGCCGATCTCGCCCGCATGGCCGGTATCGCGCCGGCTAACGCGCAGGACAGCCTGGCGGCCGAGGCCTTTATCGATTGGGTCGACCGCATGAATGCCGCCTTGGGCATTCCCGAATATGTGACGGGCATTCGCCGCTCCGACATTCCCAAAATGGCGGCACATGCCGATGCCGAGGCCAATCCGCTGTACCCCGTTCCGCTTTTGATGGACCGCCTGGAGCTCGAGCATATGTACGAAGTTGTTGCAGGTGGTATGTTTGAGGACGAGAACTAGGAGGGTCCATGAACACCGAGGAAATTGCGCGCATCGTCGGCGATCAACGCGCCTACTTTAAGACGCACGCCACGTTTGATGTCGATGCTCGACGTCGTGCGCTCGTGAGTTTACGCGATGCGGTACGGGCCCACGAGGCCGATATCGCCCATGCGCTCAAGACCGATTTGGGAAAGTCGCATGACGAGGCCTATATGTGCGAGATCGGCACGTCGCTTTCCGAGATTCGTCATCAGATCGCTCATGTGGCGCGATGGAGTCGTCCGCGCCTGCGTCCGTGCGACCTCGCTAACGCCGTGAGCGTGTGCAAAACGCAAGCCGTGCCCTATGGCGTCACGCTCATCATGGCTCCGTGGAACTACCCGTTTTTGCTGACGCTCGAGCCGCTCGCCGGCGCGCTCGCCGCGGGTAACACCGTGGTTATCAAGCCGAGTGCCTATGCTCCGGCATCGAGCGCGGTGCTCAAGCAAATCTGTGAAGAGGCATTTGATCCGCGCTTGGTGACGGTCGTCGAAGGCGGGCGTGCCGAAAACGAAGCGTTGCTCGATGAGTGCTGGGACAAGATCTTCTTTACCGGTAGCGTTCCGGTCGGCAAGTTCGTCATGGAGCGTGCAAGTAAAAACCTCACGCCCGTGACGCTTGAGCTGGGCGGAAAGAGTCCCTGCATCGTGGATGCGACGGCTAACTTGAAGGTCGCGGCACGCCGTATCGCCTTTGGTAAATGGCTCAACGTGGGGCAGACCTGCGTGGCGCCCGACTACCTGCTGGTCGACACGCGCGTGCACGACGAGCTGCTGGGTCTCATCAAGGAAGAGGTCCGCCGTATGTTTGGCGAGCATCCGCTCGATAACGAAGATTACGGGCATATCGTCAACGCCAAGCATTTTGCGCGCGTGCGCGGGCTGATCGATCCCGATAAGGTCGTGCTTGGAGGTACCGCGCGCGAGGCTTCGCTCAAGATCGAGCCGACGATTTTGGACGGCGTGTCCCCCGATGACGCCGTGATGCAGGAGGAGATTTTCGGCCCCATCTTGCCGGTGCTGACGTTTGAGAGCCTAGACGAGGCCGAGACGTTTATTACGGATCGTCCGACGCCGCTGGCCCTGTATATCTTTAGCCAGGACCGTGAGGTTCAGCAGCGCTTTGTGCGTTACGTGCCCTTTGGTGGTGGCTGTGTTAATGACACCATTATGCATTTGGCCACGAGCCATATGGGCTTTGGCGGCATGGGGGCGAGCGGCATGGGACAGTACCATGGACGCGAGAGCTTCGATACGTTTAGCCACAAGAAGAGCATCGTGAACAAGGCAACGTGGTTGGACGTGCCGTTCCGCTATGCCCCTTACGCAAGCTGGAAGCACAAGTTCGTGCGCATGTTTGTGCATTAGAAAAGGGTGCGGGTAATACGAACAGATGTTCCTATTACCCGCATTTTGCGTTAGACTACTGCTATGGAGCACGGATGGGCCAACTCCCTTTAGAAGGGATTTGGTATGAACGTAAGCGATGTTATTTCGTTATTGGCGTTGTTGATCGCGGCTATCGAACTCGGCCTGTTTATCGGCCGAATGAAATAGCCGCCCCCGCGTAAGCGAAGACGGCCACTTCTCACGATGAAAACGTGTATCGGAGTTGGCAAGACCCGCAGCCACGGGTGCCATCCGTGCCCCTATCTTAGCTGTAAGCGTTCCGCCGCGCAAGCGTTGCGGCAAACGATTGAAAGACGCAGACAGGATGAATTTGTGTCCGCACGGGCCCGTAGACTTCTCAACTATGTTGTGGATGCTCGCTAATCGGTAATGGAGGCGCACGTGTTTGATGACGATGACCTGTTCGATCTGACAGACGATCCGTTTGAGTGGGATTTACTGCTCGATGACGATGAGCTGGAGCAAGATTGTAAGAAGCGACAGGGCAAGAAGGCTCAGGATGACGCTTCGAAAAAGCAGGACAGGCGTCGCCGAGGTCTGTTCGGCGGGCTCTTTGGGTGACTGTCTCATCGCCGCGTCTGTATACTAAACAGGTCTTATACGCGTTGCGAAATGAGGACAGAGACGATGATGTGGTTTACCGCCGACCTGCACCTGGGCGATACGAATATCTTGCACGACATGGATCGACCGTTTGATTCGGTCGAGGAGATGAACCGCAAGGTCATCGATGCCATCAATGAGTGCGTGGCTGTGGACGACCGCCTCTATATCCTGGGAGACTTTACGTATCGTTTGCCCATGGCGGAGGCAGTGCGCCTGCGCGAGCGCATCGAATGCCAGAACGTGACGCTCATCCGTGGTAACCATGATGGCGATTGGGGAGATCCGGACGCGCCGCACATTTGGGATGAGGTGCGCGATTATCTGGAGGTCGCCCCCGGTTACGCTAAGGGCCATCGCCTGGTAATGAGCCATTACCCCATGCTCAGCTGGAATGGCAAGGCGCGCGGCGCCATCATGCTGCACGGGCACATTCACAGTAGGGGAGACCGCACCAACGCGCGCAATCGCGATCGCGAGCGCCCTATCTTTCGCTACGACGTTGGCCTCGATGCCAACAACTACAAGCCCGTTAGCCGCGACCAGATTCTCGGCTTCTTTGGACTGTAGCCCTCAAACCACCACAAAGGGGACAGGCACCTTTGTGGTGGTCCTTGCATAGATTGGAGTCGCTATGAAGCAATTGCTCATTCGTGCCGACGATATCGGTTATTCGTATGCCGTTAACCTGGGGATTGCCCGCAGCATCAATGAGGGTCTGGTGCGCTCGGCGGGCTTGATGCCCAATATGCCCGAGGCCGAGCGTGGCTGGTCGCTCGCGGCGGACGCTGGCATTGCGGTGGGCCAGCATACCAACGTGTGCCTGGGCAAGCCGTGTGCCGACCCGGAGCTCATTCCGAGTATGCTCAACGAGAGCGGTGAGTTCCATAGCAGCCGTACCTTCCGCGAGCATTTTAAGCGCGGCGAAGAACTGATCGACTTTGATGAGGCCTGCATCGAGATCCGCGCGCAGCATGACCGCTTTGTAGAGATTGTGGGCCGCGAACCCGATTACTTTGAGGCCCATGCCGTCATGAGCAAAAACCTTAACCGAGCGATCTCGGCGGTTGCTCAGGAACTGGGCCTTAAGGAACAGAAGGCGAGCTTCGACCCCGCGGCGGTTGTGCGATGCGGTGCCACCGACCTGCGCATGGTGATGCACTCGATGGAGCCGGGCTACGAACCCAAGGACTCGATTATGCGGACGGTTCGCGAGATGGCGGACGGCGAGACGGTCGTCTTTGTGTGCCATCCGGGCTATCTCGATCGTTTTATCTTGGAGAACAGCTCGCTTACGACCGATCGCACCAAGGAAGTCGATGCGCTGATCGACCCCGAGCTTCGCGCTTGGCTTGAGTCTCAACCTGATCTTCGCCTGATCGACTACCGCGACCTGTAAGGACCCAAGCCACCACAAAGGGGACAGGCACCTTTTGAACTGCGTCCCGAATCTTGGCCTTCTTTATTAGAAGCGAACACTAGGACGC
>CATXJW010000013.1 GCA_958370325.1 uncultured Collinsella sp.
CTATCGAGACGGGCGAGGAAGGTCGCGTGAGTGGCCTGCGCGTGCAGCCGCAGATTATCGGCGAGCCCCGTCGCGGGCGTCCGGCCCCGCGTGCCGCCGCCACGCCCGAGCGCGTCATTCCCTGCGAGCGCGTGTTTGTGGCCATTGGCCAGGACATCGATTCCAAGCCGTTTGAGGACATGGGCATCGCCTGTAAATGGGGCTGCGTGGTCACCGATTCGGATGGCGCCGTGCCCAACTTCGATGGCCTCTTTAGCGGCGGCGACTGCCAGACCGGTCCCGCCACCGTCATCCGTGCCATCAACGCCGGCCGCGTTGCTTCGGCAAATATCGACCGCTACCTGGGCTTTGACCACAAGATCAAGCTCGATGTTGAGCTGCCGACCGTGCAGTTTAAGGGCAAGCACGAGTGCGGCCGCTGCGAGCTGGGCGAGCGCGAGGCCGGCGAGCGCATCCACGATTGGAATCTGGTCGAGCAGGGCCTGACCGAGCAGGAGGCACGCCAGGAGGCAAGCCGCTGCCTGCGTTGCGACCACTTTGGCTTTGGCGCGTTCCGCGGAGGGAGGAACCTGGAATGGTAGAGCCCAACAAAACCACTGTCAGCGACAACACCGAAAGCGGAGCACTCAACATGGTCAAGCTCACGATCGATAATTGCGAGGTCGTGGTGCCCGAGCACACCACGATCCTGGACGCGGCCAAGTCTGTCGGTATCCAGATTCCCACCCTGTGCTACCTGCGCGATCTAAACGAAATCGGCGGTTGCCGCGTGTGCGTGGTCGAGGTCGAGGGCTGCGACCAGCTGGTTGCAGCCTGCAACAACTACGTGCTCGACGGCATGGTGGTCCACACTAACAGCCCCAAGGCCCGCGAGGCGCGTCGCACCAACGTGCAGCTGCTGCTGTCCCAGCACGACTCGCGCTGTACGAGCTGCGTGCGCAGTGGTAACTGCAACCTGCAGACCATCGCCAACGACCTGGGCATCTTCTATCTGCCGTACGAGCAGCACCTGGCGCGCGAGGGCTGGGACTTCGATTTCCCCATCATCCGCGATAACGACAAGTGCATTAAATGCATGCGCTGCATCAAGGTGTGCGAGAGCGTGCAGGGCTTAGGGATTTGGGATCTGACCAACCGCGCCACGCATACCGCCGTGGGCACCCGCGGGCGTGCGCCGATCGGCAAGACCGATTGCGTCGCGTGCGGCCAGTGCATTACGCATTGCCCGACGGGCGCCCTGCGCGAGCGCGATGATACCGAGACCGTGTTCGACGCCATCGCCGATCCCGACAAGATCGTGCTGGTGCAGATTGCGCCGGCCGTGCGTAGCGCCTGGGGCGAGGAGCTCGGTATTCCGCGCGAGGAGGCCACCGTTGAGCGCCTGGCTTGCGCGCTGCGCCGCGTTGGCTTTGAGTGCGTGTTCGACACCGACTTCTCGGCCGACCTCACCATCATGGAGGAGGGCTCCGAGCTGCTCGAGCGCCTGGGTAAGGCCGCCAAGGGCGAGGGCGACAGCCGCGGCTGGCCCATGTTTACGAGCTGCTGCCCGGGCTGGGTGCGCTTTGTGAAGGCACGCTATCCGGAGTTTGTCGACAGCCTGTCCACGTCCAAGTCGCCGCAGCAGATGTTCGGCGCCATCGCCAAGACCTACTACGCCAAGGTGCTGGGCGTGGAGCCTGAGCGCCTGTTTGTGGCGTCCGTGATGCCGTGCACGGCCAAGAAGGCCGAGTGCGCGCTGCCGAGCATGGTGGGCGAGGACGGTACGCCCGACGTTGACGTTGCGCTGACGGTACGCGAGATGGTGCGCATGATCCGCGCGAACCACGTGAGCGTGGATACGCTGGTCGAGGAGCCGCTCGATACGCCGCTGGGCTTTGGCACGGGCGCGGGTGTGATTTTTGGCGCCACGGGCGGCGTGATGGAGGCTGCCGTGCGCTCGGCCTATTACCTGGTGACGGGCAAAAATCCCGATGCGGACTTCTTTACCGACGTACGCGGACTCGACGGCTGGAAGGAAGCCGTGGCCGATATCGATGGCACCAAGGTGCGCGTCGCCGTGGCACACGGGCTGGGCAGCGCCGCCCGTCTGCTCGACGCGATTCGCGACGGCCGCGTGAGCTATGACTTCGTTGAGGTCATGGCGTGCCCGGGCGGCTGCGTCGGTGGCGGCGGTCAGCCCATCCACGACGGCTGCGAGCTGGCGGCCGAGCGCGGCCAGGTGCTGTGGGGCCTGGATGCCGCTGCGGACATTCGCTTCTCGCACGAGAATCCCGATGTCCAGGCGTGCTACTGCGAGTTCTTGGGCGAGCCGCTCTCGCCGCTGGCCGAGGAACTACTGCATACCGACCATCACGCCTGGTCGATGCCTAACGAGGGGACGTGCTAGCGATGCGCGCGTTTGATTTTGAGATGTCGCGCCGGGGGTTTGCCTCGGCGCTCGTCGCGGGCGTTCTGTCGCTTGCGCTCGCGGGCTGTGGCGGCGGGGCTGCCGGTGCCGGGTCCGCCGCGGGCTCGGCTGCCACGGACGGCGCCGGTGCTGCTGCAGAGCCGGTCGAGGTGCACGTCGCCTCGCTCAAGGGACCGACCTCGATTGGCCTGGTGCAGTTTATGGACCAGGCCGCAAACGGCGAGACGGACAACGAGTTCGACTTTGCGATCAACACTGCCGCCGACGAGATTGTGCCCAAGGTCATTCAAGGCGATATCGACATTGCCCTGGTGCCCGCCAACGTGGCGAGCGTGCTCTACAACAAGACCGAGGGCGCGGTGCAGGTCATCGACATCAACACGCTGGGCGTGCTGAACGTGGTGACGGGCGACGCGAGTGTGGCCTCGTTTGGCGATCTGGCGGGCCATACCGTCTACATGACGGGCAAGGGCACCACGCCGGAGTACGTCATGAACTACCTGCTGGAGCGCGCGGGCCTGACCGGCCAGGTGACGCTCGAGTTTAAGAGCGAGCCCACCGAGGTTCTGTCGGCCCTGCTTGCCGACCCGTCCGCAGTGGGCGTGCTGCCGGAGCCGTTCAAGACCGCTGCCATCGCCAAGAGCGAGGGCAAGCTATCGGCGCCGGTGAGCCTGACCGATGTGTGGGACGAGCTGACGGGTGACATGGGTTCGCGCCTGCTGACGGGCGTGACCGTGGTGCGCCGCGCGTTTGCCGAGGAACATCCCGAGGCCGTGGCGGAGTTCTTGAGCTGCCATGCGGCGAGCGTTAAGGCTGTCAATGCGGCGCCGGCAGACTGGGCGCAGGCCGTGGTCGATGCCGGCATCGTGGATAACGCCAAGATCGCCGAGAAGGCGATTCCCGGGTGCATGCTTGTCTGCCAGACGGGCAAGGATATGAAGGCAGCACTTAGCGGGTATCTGCAGGTGCTGTCCGACGCGGACGCGAGTGCCGTGGGTGGTAAACTTCCGGCTGACGATTTCTACTACTTGGAGTAGCCCGTGCGTGCGTTTGCTCGACAAATGACAGAGCGTATGAAGGCGGTGACGGCAGCAGGTGCCGTCACCGCCTTTTGGCTTGCCGTGTGGATGCTGGTGGCGGCACTGGTGGCGCAGCCGCTGATTTTGCCGGGGCCGGGTGCTGTTGCCCTGGCGCTGCTGCGCCTGGTGTGCGATGGCGGTACCTGGGCGATTTTGGTGGGCTCGGGCGCGCGGATACTGGGCGGGCTGGTGCTTGCCGCGGTGTGTGGTGGCGTGCTTGCCGGGATTTCGTCACGCTCGCGGGCGTTTGCACGCCTGGTGGCTCCGGCGCTGTCGTTTGTAAAGGCGACGCCGGTCGCCTGCGTGGTGGTCCTGTTGCTTATCTGGCTGGGATCGGCGCGCGTGAGCATCGCAGCGGTCTTTTTGATGGCGCTGCCGGGCGTATATTTCTCACTGGTCGAGGGCTTGGCGCAGGTTGATAAGCCGCTGGAGCAGATGTTCCGCCCGCATGGCGTGCGGGGCTGGCGACTGTTTTGCGCCCATACCTGGCGCGAAGTCCTGCCGTTTGTGCTTTCGTGCGCTCGTGCTGTGATCGGCATGAGCTGGAAGGCCGGCGTGGCAGCCGAGCTTATCGGCATGGCGGTGGGCACCGTGGGTGAGCGCATCTATCAGGCAAAGCTTTTGATAGAGACGGCTGACCTGCTGGCGTGGACCGTGCTGGTCGTTGCCGCCTCGTGGGCGTGTGAGCGCGTGCTGGTGTGGCTGCTGCGGGTTTCGGGACCCGTGGCGTGGGGCGCGGCCGTGCGGGCGCATGGGGATGGACTACGCGGGCGAGTGGGCGGCTCTGCTGGCGGCAGGGCTGCAGCGGAGCTTGCACTTGCCGTGGGCGATCGCGCGCCCTGGGCGCCGGCGCTCGACGGACTGGTGCTCAACGTGCCCGCGGGTGGGCGTATCTGTGTGATGGGCGCCTCGGGTGTGGGCAAGTCGACACTCCTTGCCCTGGCGGCGGGGGAGTGCGCGCCGTGCTCCATGGTGTTTCAGGATGTGCGCCTGGTCGAGGACGCTTCTGCCTTGGATAACGTGCTGGTGTGCGCCGACGCGCGCGTGAGTGCTTCGAGCGCTGCGGCCTTGCTGCGCCGGTTGGTGCCGGGGGTCGATGTGCATGCTCGCGTGGCCGAGCTTTCGGGCGGGCAGCGCCGCCGTGTCGAGATGGCCCGCGCCCTGCTGTGTGGCGGCTGTGCCGTCATTCTGGATGAGCCCTTTACCGGCCTGGATGCCGCCGCGCGCGACGCATGCGCCGAGGTCGTGCTCGACTTGCTCGACGGCCGTATGCTGCTGCTTGCATCGCACGATGTCGCCGACGCTCAGGCCCTCGATATCTCGGACATCATCACGCTCTAAATACCTACTCAGCAACAAAATGATTCGTTTTCCTCCGCCCCCATGGGGTCGGGTGTGGTATTCTATCAGCGGGGTAATACTTAGGAATACCAAGTAATACCAATGCCGCAGAAACAAACTCCGGATGCGGGCCAATCGGGTTGCCTTCACAGCCCGTCGCCCAGCCGCGTGGCCCGCATCTATCCGCACCACCGTCGTTTCAAAAAGGAAGCGCCATGGCAGAACACATGACCCCGGTTGTCGCGAAGGTCTTGCCCGAGGAAAAGGCGGCCTTCGCGGCGGCAACCCAGCTCGTGGGCACCACGCCGTCCAACGCCATCCGCATGTTTATCGCCGCGTTCAATCGCTGCGGCACCTTCCCGTTCGACATCTCGCCGAGCGGGGCTTTTGGCACTGCGCCCGATTCTCATCAACAATGACTGTCCCAAACTGTCGACACTTGGGGACGTTCCTTTTCTGTCGGCAGCTAAGGAACGTCCCTAAGTGCCGGGTTTTGAGGAGGTTGGCATGCTCAATGCGCTGGTTTGGGCGCTTGCCTGTTTTGGTGTTGTCGCTGCCGATATAGCCCTGAGCATTGTTTTGTTCTCCGCCCTTGGCGTCGCATCGGTGTTCATGGGTTTTTCGATCGATGACCTCGACATTCAACTGCTTCAGGCCGTCGCGCAGACGGCATCGTTTTTGATGGCGCTGCTGTGGTGGCGTTATCTTTGGCCGCGTTCGTTTGTGGCACGCTGGCAAAGCGAGCATCCGCTCGGTGGGGGAGTGTGTGGGGCGTGGAAACGCATCGCCTGCGTTATCGTGATTGGCCTTGTCCTGCAGGTGGTCGTTGGCTACGTGACCGACGCCGTGCTGTCGCTGTTGCCCGATGCCGCGGCCGACTACAGCGAGCTTGTCGAGGAGACGGGTATGGGCGATACCAACCTTCTTGCCGTCCTGACCACGGTGCTCGGTGCGCCGTTTTGTGAAGAGCTCCTGGTACGCGGCGTCATCTTTGAGTTTTCACTCCGGGCGTTTAACTCCCAATGTCGCCCACTTTGGAAGCGGCGGCGTCGTGCGAGCGCGCAGGACGGCGCCATGGTACCCTGGGCGGCCCCGAGCGCGCGGGGTATCGCCGCGGCAATCGTGCTGCAGGCGGCCATCTTTGGCTTTATGCACATGAACTGGGTGCAGGGCTGCTATGCGGGTGCCGCGGGCATCATTTTTGGCTGGGTGCTCGTGACCACCGGAAAACTTCGCCATACGATTCTGCTGCACTTTGCCTTTAATGCCGGGTCGTACCTGATGGGTCTGTTGTGGTTTGTGAACACACCGCTCGACGTGATAATCACGGTCACCATAGCCGGCATAATCCTCGTGGAGACGATGCGCTCACTGCGCCACGCATGCGAGACGGGCATAGCGACAGCACCGCTGCCCTAGTTGCGGCGTCCGCCTCCGTTGGCACCCTGACGCCCCTGGGCCGCGCGATTGCGACCGGCAGTGTTCTGCGCACGCGACATGCCACCGTGCCCCTTGCTGCCTTTGGGCCCCTTGCCGGCGCCGCCGCCATGCGGTTTGCCGCCCTTCTTGCCGGTGCCATGCCCACCGCCAGCAGACGTCTCGCCTGGGCGTGGCGGCACGGGGCGAATCAGACAATGCTTGGTGTAGCCGATCAGATCGCGGCGACCGGCCTTTTCCAGCGCCTCGCGTACCAGCTTGTAGTTCTCGGGCTTGCGATACTGGATGAGCGCGCGCTGCATGGCCTTCTCGTGCGGGTCGCGTGCCACGTAGATCGGCTGCATGGTGCGTGGGTCCACGCCGGTGTAGTACATACAGGTCGACATGGTGGACGGGGTGGGGTAGAAGTCCTGCACCTGCTCGGGCATGTAGCCCATGTCGCGCACGGCCTCGGCAAGATCCACAGCTTCCTTCATCGTCGAGCCGGGGTGGCTCGAGATCAGGTACGGCACCACGTACTGCTTGAGTCCGTATTCACGGTTCAAGCGTTCAAATTTATGGCAGAACGCGTCGTAGACGGCTCGACTCGGCTTGCCCATCACGGAGAGCACCGCATCGCTCACGTGCTCGGGTGCCACGCGTAGCTGGCCCGAGACATGGTGCTCTAACAGCTCGCGCAAAAACTCGTCCGAGGCATCGGCCATGGTGTAGTCAAAGCGGATGCCGCTGCGGACGAAGACCTTCTTGACGCCCGGCAGCTGGCGCAGGTCGCGCAACAGCTGCGTGTAGCCGCTCTCGTCGACCACCATGTTCTTGCACACGCTCGGCCATAGGCAGCGCTTGTTCTTGCACACGCCGTGCTTGAGCTGCTTGTCGCAGGCAGGGCGGCTAAAGTTGGCCGTCGGTCCGCCCACGTCGTTGATGTAGCCCTTAAACTCGGGATCGCGCGTGAGCAGCTCGGCTTCGCGCATGATCGAGTCGTGGCTGCGCATCTGCAGCACGCGTCCCTGGTGGAAGGTGAGGGCGCAAAACGAGCACTCGCCAAAACAGCCGCGGTTGGAGCTAATGGAAAACTTGATCTCGGCAAAGGCCGGCACGCCGCCCGCTGCGTCGTAGTCGGGATGCCAATCGCGTGCGTAGGGGAGCTCGGCCACCTCGTCCATCTCGTCGGTCGTCAACGTCGCCGACGGCGGGTTCTGCACCACGAACACGCCGTTGGGGTAGGGCTCTACCAGGCGATGCCCGGTGATGGGGTCCATGTTCTGCTGTTGCACGTTAAAGCTGCGCGCGTAGTTGAGCTTGTCGGCGGTAAGGTCGTCCCAGCTGGGCAGCAGGTCGTAGTCGTAGACCTCGTCGAGCGAGCTGGTGCGGTAGACGGTGCCATTGATATAGGTAATCTGATCGACGGGCAGTCCCGCGTCGAGCGCGTCGGCGATCTCGACGATCGCGTGCTCGCCCATGCCGTAGATGAGGATGTCGGCGCCCGAGTCGAGCAGTACCGAGCGCTTGAGCTTGTCCTGCCAGTAGTCGTAGTGGGCCAGGCGGCGCAGGCTCGCCTCGATGCCGCCGATGATGATGGGAGCGTCCTTGAACGTCTGGCGGATGAGGTTGCCGTAGACCGTGACGGCTCGGTTGGGACGGCGCCCCTCCTCGCCGCCGGGGGTATAGGCGTCGGTGTGGCGGCGGTGCTTGGTCACCGAATAGTGGTTGACCATGGAGTCCATGTTGCCGGCGCTGACGAGAAAGCCCAGGCGTGGCTCGCCGAGCACGGTGATACTGGCGGGGTCGGTCCAGTCGGGCTGGCAGATGATACCCACCTTGTAGCCATGCGCATCGAGCACGCGGCTGATGATGGCCATGCCAAAGCTCGGATGGTCCACGTAGGCATCGCCGCAGATATAGACGAAGTCGCACTGGTCCCAGCCACGCGCATCCATGTCGGCGCGGCTGACGGGGAGGAACTTGTCGCGGCCCGGTCGCCAGGGGCGGGCGGGTGTCGCTTGGGAATGCTTGGTGCGGGTGACCGTGGCCTGCGCCTTGCCGCCGCGCTTTTGCTGCTGGCCCTGTTTGCCCTGCTGTCCGCGTTGGCTGTTCTGAGCGTGCTGAGGCTTTTTTGCCACGATCCCTCCCGGTGTCTGTATGCTGCACGTAATTGTAACCAGTCTTTTTGGGACGGAGCTAAAAAGACTGGTGGAGTACATGGGCTGGCGGATCGGCGTGTCGATACAGGTATCGTTTGTTTCCAGACTGTGTATCCCCGTGTCGAAGGGGTCGTCTCGCGCGCATGCCATGTTGTCAATGGGTTACAGTATGAACGGCGGCTATGTTTCCGCCAACGCACGAGAGGGTCGTCAACAAGGAGGATGCACGACGATGCAACGTGCCAAGCAGATATCGGAGTCCATCGAACTGGGCATTATCCTGGCGCTCGCCGGCGGCTTTATGGATGTGTATTCGTACATTGGGCGCGATCATGTTTTCGCAAACGCGCAGACGGGCAATATCTTGCTGGTGGGCGTGAGCATCTCGGAGGGCAACTGGACGCTGGCGGGACGCTACTTCTTTCCCGTGGTGTCGTTTGCCGTGGGCATTATGCTTGCCGACCTGGTTCACGAGCGGTTTGGCAGTGTGATTCACTGGCGCCAGGTGACGGTGTTTTTTGAAGCCGTTATCTTGCTGGGCGTGAGCTTTATCCCGGGTGGCGATTTCAACCTGCTCGCCAACTGCCTCACTTCGTTTGCCTGCGGTATGCAAGTCGAGAGCTTCCGCAAGATCCACGGTCACGGCATCGCCACGACCATGTGCATCGGCAACTTGCGCAACGCGCTGCAAAACGTGGACGATTACATCATCACCCACAAGCGCGGTTTTTTGGAAAACGGCCTGCTGTACTTTGGCGTGATCTTTACCTTTGTGTTTGGCGCCGTGTTGGGCAACTGGTGTATTGAGCGCATGGGGTTGCACTCCATTGCGGTGGCGAGCGTGCTGCTGTTTATCGCGTTTGCCATCATGTTCATTGACCGCGAGCGCGACTTGCGTTTTCGCTGGAAGGTTGCGGCCGAGGCTTGGAAAGACGCCTGCCAAAAATAGCGGCAGGATGTGGCAAGGGGGCAATCCCCTTGCCAGATAGATCGATAATGGGGAGGGGACGGTCATCTCGGCCGTCCCTTTTTTGTTTAGTGGTCAGGTGATGACGATACCAGTTGTTGAAACGCTTTAACAACTTTGATGTTCTCACGCGTTTTTTGTTTCAAAAGCGTTAGGATGGGACATATAGCGCGGGGCGTAACGGGTGCCCCGCACACGATAGGAGGCTATCAATGGCTAATCGTTTCGTTCTCAATACCATCTCTTATCATGGTTCCGGCGCCATCAAGGAGATCCCCGGCGAGCTCCAGCGTCGCGGCTACAAGAAGATCTTCGTCTGCTCCGACCCCGATCTGGTCAAGTTTGGCGTTACCGCTAAGGTGACCGACGAGCTCGACGCCGCCGGTATCGCTTGGAGCCTCTACTCCGAGATCAAGCCCAACCCCACCATCCAGAACGTCAAGGACGGCGTCGAGGCCTTCAAGGCCGCCGAGGCTGACGCTATCGTGACCATCGGTGGCGGCTCCTCCATGGACACCGCCAAGGCTATCGGCATCATCATCAACAACCCCGAGTTCGCCGATGTCCGCAGCCTCGAGGGCGTTGCTCCCACTAAGAACCACGCCGTGTTTACCATCGCTGTGCCGACGACCGCCGGTACCGCTGCCGAGGTGACCATCAACTACGTCATCACCGACCCCGAGAAGGTCCGCAAGTTCGTGTGCGTCGACACCAACGACGCCCCCGAGGTCGCCGTCGTCGACCCCGACATGATGGCTTCCATGCCCGCCGGCCTGACCGCCTCCACCGGCATGGACGCTCTGACCCACGCCATCGAGGGCTACACTACCAAGGGCGCTTGGGAGCTCTCCGACATGTTCCACTTTGAGGCTATTAAGCTGATCAGCGAGAACCTGCGCGACTCCGTCGCCGAGGCCAAGTCCGGCCAGCCCGGCTCCGGCCGCGAGGGCATGGCTCTTGGCCAGTATGTCGCCGGCATGGGCTTCTCCAACGTTGGCCTGGGCATCGACCACGCCATGGCTCACACCCTGTCCGCTCACTACGACACCCCGCACGGCGTCGCTTGCGCCATGCTGCTGCCGATCGCCATGGAGTTCAACAAGCCGGTTTGCGCCGAGCGCCTGGCCAAGGTTGCCGTTGCCATGGGCGTTGACACCACGGGTATGAGCACCGACGAGGCTGCCGACGCCGCTATCGCCGCCGTCAAGCAGCTCTCTGCCGATGTGAACATCCCGCACGTCTGCGAGGCCATGAAGGCCGACGAGATCGAGGTCTTGGCCAAGGACGCCATGGCCGACGCCTGCTTCCCGGGCAACCCGCGCGAGGCGACGCTCGACGACGTTATCGAGCTCTTCAAGAAGATCTGCCCGGCTGCCTAACTTGGTTCGGCGGGCCCCTGCCCGTTAGCCCCACAATCGTCCTCGGACATGTCGGAAGCCCCCGCTGCGCACTTCGTGCAGCGGGGGCTTTTTGTGCCGCGCCGATGCCCCGATATGGGCAAAACCAAGGCATGCTGCCCGCTGCGGATAGGTGGTGCACTTCCCAGCGTGCATTTTTGGGAGCATTCAGCAAGCTCTGAAAAATGCATAACGTTGTGAATGGGCCGTAGTGGCCCGCGGGCCCATCGACAGTCCTTGTGGGCGGGCTATCGATGGGCGGAGATGGCTGTCGCCGCGTTTTTGGTTTGCGCCGGCCTGCAACACTGCTGTAACCACGTCGTTATGTCGGTTGTGGTGGGGCCGTTGGGGCCCACGGTGCTGAATACTCCGTTTTTTGCACGGTCTAAGGTGGGGCACCCTGAGACGAAGCAAAAAGATGCCTCATTTCTATGCAGATACCGATAGGATTTATGCAAGATTGGGATTGTAAACCGTGCGCGTGCAGAAAACCGGTGCGGGGACGTCTGGAGGCGGTTCGGCTCCTGGGGCATTGCACGTGCAGAACGGTTAAAATCGGGACTCGGTCTTAGTTTTACTTGGAAGGATGCATATGGCTTCTAATGTTGATGCTTCTCTAGAGGAGACGCTCTCCTATATTACTGACCAGTTGAAGGCGCTTACCTCGATTGCTTCGCCTACGGGCTATACCCGTGCGGCGACTGATTATCTGATGGAGACCCTGCGCGATATGGGGTTTGGGCCCGAGCGTTCTAATAAGGGTAACGTGCTCGTTGAGCTTGGTGGCGAGGGTGAGCCGCTCGTGTTGGCGAGCCATGTCGATACTCTGGGCGCCATGGTGCGCTCCATTAAGGACAATGGTCGCCTGCGCCCCACGACGCTCGGTGGGCACCAGTGGTCCACGGCTGATGGCGAGAACTGCACCGTTTACACGCGCGATGGCAATGTCTACACGGGTGTGGTCCTCAACACCGAGCCTTCGGCGCATGTGGCCGATGAGCCGGTCAAGACCATCGAGAAGAACATGGAGATCCTGCTCGATGAGAATGTCGACAGCAAGGATGATGTGCTTGAGCTGGGCATTCAGACTGGCGACATCATCGCTATGGATCCGCGTACCACGGTGACGGAGAGCGGCTACATCAAGAGCCGCTTCTTGGACGACAAACTGTCCGCGTCGATTCTGCTTGGTTTGGCCCGCGCCGTTGCCGACGGCGAGGTGACCCTTTCGCGCAAGGTTTCGCTGCTCTTTACGGTGTACGAGGAGGTCGGCCACGGCGGTGCGTTTGTGCCGGCCGACACGCGCGAGATGATCAGCGTGGACATGGGCTGCGTGGGCGACGACCTGGGCTGCACCGAGCGCATGGTTTCGATTTGCGCCAAGGATTCGGGCGGTCCGTACAACTACGACCTGGTAACCACGCTGTCCAACATCGCGCGCGAGCTGGAGCTCGATTACGCCATCGATGTGTACCCGCACTACGGCTCCGACGTCGAGGCCACGCTCTCGGCCGGCTACGACATTCGCCATGGTCTGATCGGCCCCGGCGTGTACGCGAGCCACAACTACGAGCGCAGCCACATCGACGGCGTGCGCAATACCTACGAGCTGGTTCGCGCCTACGTTCAGCGCTAGGGGAGCAGCTTGCGACTCGGCTGATCAATCGCTAAGGCCCGATTTCTCGGGCCTTTTTTCGCTTTTGGTCGTTTAGTATTATGATGTCTGTAATCTATTAACTAAACGTGTAAATTACTTAACGAGGTGATGCGGTGTATGGATACGTCTGAGTACTTGTCTATGGGTGATGCTGCCCGCCTGTTGGGCGTTACGAAAGCCCGCATATCTCAACTTGCCGCATCGGGAACGCTCGCGTTCGATATTGTGGGCGGACGGAAGATGGTTGAGTATGATTCTGCGCTCGCTTATCAAAAGGTCCGCAAACGTGGACGCCGTCCTGCGGCCGATGTGGGGCGCAAGTTTACGCTGATGTCCGCCGATTACGAGGTTGCGCGTGTTTCGTTTGATCCGACACGCGAGTTTTCCTTCGAAATCGCCGAGGTACTCGATGCACAGAGGATGCCGTTTGGCACGTGCTCGAGCTCTTCTCCTACGGTGAATAAACGGGAGCTCAACGTGTGGTGGAGCCATCGGTCGGTGCCTGACGTCCGCCCCGGACTCGTCTCGCGCTATCGTGAACTGGGAATTTCCAGTGGCATCGAGGTTCCGGTTCAGTGCCTGGGTCTCTCGCTTTCGGATTGCTATTGGTTGCGGCCGGCAGAATGCGACGGGCTCGAATGGCGAAACCTCAATTACTTCGAGAATGATTTTGAGCGATCGGCGCCCGAAGAGCGCTCGGGTTGGCTGGAAGGTATCGGTCTTAAAAATCCCGACAACACATCCGAGGGCGAGCTCCCTAAATCGTGGATGATCCGAAACGGCATTCGCGTTTTGGCTAAAGGGTGCGGGATGGACGATCAGCGTCCCTTTAACGAGGCGGTTGCAACGGCTCTACATCGTCGCTTGCTGTCGGAGGGCGAGTTTGTTCCTTACACGGTTGAGCGGATGTTCGATGGCCCTGTGTGTCTGTGCGACGACTTTCTTGACGGCCGCGAGGAATACGTTCCGGCTGTTTACGTTAAGAACGCCCTTGGCGGCCAGCGAGGAAGCTCGACGTACGACCGGTACTGCCGCTACCTTAGCAAGCATGGTGCCGATGAGGCCGCTGTGAGAAGGTCTATGTCGCAGATGATTGTCTGCGATGCCCTTTTGGCCAACAGCGACCGCCATTGGCGAAACTTCGGCATCATCCGCAATGTCGACACCCTGGAGATAAGGCCTGCACCGCTGTTCGATAGCGGCAACTGTCTGTGGTATAACGTGCCAACTGTCGTGCTCGCAGCTGGGGAGTTTGGGTTTGCCGCTAAGCCGTTTGGGCCCGACCCTTCCGTCCAGCTGGCGCTTGCGGATTCGCTCGATTGGTTCGATTCATCGCGGCTCAACGGATTTGTTGATGAGGCGATCGAGATTCTTTCGCAGAGCAAATGGGCCGCGGCGGAGGGTCGACTCGAGGCCATCCGCCGCGGCCTCGAGCGTCGCGTAATCGAGGTTGGTGCCGCTGTTGAGGTACTTCGACACGTGCAGCGATAAACCCGCGGCTACTTAAGTGCGCCGGTCACGGTGCCGCCGCCCAGGACGACGTCGCCGCGATAGACGACGACGGCTTGGCCGGGGGCGATGGCTCGTTGCGGCTCGTCAAAGGTCAGCAACATTTGCCCGTCTTCGCCGCGCGTAAGGGTCGCTGCCTGGTCTTTCTGACGGTAGCGGTACTTGGCGCCCACGCGAATGCCGCCGGCATCGAGCTCTGCCTCCATGCGGTCGGCAGGGGCGCTCCAAATCCAGTCGTTGGCCGTGAGCGCCGTGGCCGTCAGGTCCTCTGCCTCGCCCAGATGCACGGTGTTGTTGACGGCGTCGACACCCGTTACGTACACGGGATGCGCCATCGCGACGCCCAAGCCCTTACGCTGGCCGATGGTGTAGCGCAGCGCGCCGTTGTGGCGCCCAACCACGCTGCCGTCGCGCCATACGATGTTGCCCGGTGCAGCGGCATGTCCGCAGCGGCGCTCGATATAGCCCGCGTAGTCGCCGTCTGGAATAAAGCAGATGTCCTCGCTTTCGGCCTTCTTGGCGTTAACAAAGCCCTGTTCGGCGGCAATGCGGCGCACGTCGCGCTCTTTGTCCAAGCCTGCCAGCGGAAAAATCGTGCGCGCCAGACGCTCCTGCGTAAGCGAATACAAAAAGTAACTCTGGTCCTTTTTGGGGTCCTCGCCGCGATGCAGCTGCCAGGTGCCGTCTGCCGCCTGGCTTGTTTTGGCGTAATGTCCCGTTGCGATGTAGTCGCAGCCCATGTCCAGCGCCGCATCGAGCAGCGCGCCAAACTTAATGTGGCGGTTGCAGATAATGCACGGATTGGGCGTCAGCCCCTCCTGATAGGCGCTCACAAAACGCTCGATAACGCTGTGGTCGAAGGTCTGCTGCAAGTCGAGCACATGGTGTGGAATGCCAATGCGATCGGCAACGGCCTTCGCGTCGGCGATGTCGCGGTCGACTTTGCTCATGCCCGTGGCGGGGTCGGGCGCGGGGCAGGTGAGGCGCATGGTGGCACCGACACATTCGTAACCCTGACTTTTGAGCAGATACGCGGTCACGCTGGAATCGACGCCGCCGCTCATGGCGACGAGCACGCGCTTGTTGTGCATGGGGAGGTTCTCCTTGGTGGCATGTGGCCAAAAAAGAAAAGCGGCGCGGGAGGCTGGTTCCGCGCCGCAGACATTGTAGCAAGTTCGGGCGTCCTGTGGGACACCCTGTTGGGATGAGCTAAGGCTGCCAGAAGAGAGGGGAGACCGGCGTGCCCTGGGCTCGTTCTAGGAACGAGAGCTCTAGTCCTGGAAGAGTGCCGTGGACAGGTAGCGCTCGCCGGTGTCGGCGAGCAGCGCCACGATGGTCTTGCCCTCGTTCTCGGGGCGCTTGGCCAGCTGCAGTGCGGCCCACACGGCGGCGCCGGACGAAATGCCCACGAGCACGCCCTCCTTGTGGCCCACGGCGCGGCCGGTGGCAAAGGCGTCGTCGTTCTCGACGGGGATGATCTCGTCGTAGACCTGGGTGTCGAGGACGTCGGGCACAAAGCCGGCACCGATACCCTGGATCTTGTGCGGGCCGGCCTGGCCCTTGGAGAGCACCGGGGAGGTGGCGGGCTCGACGGCGACGACCTGAATCTCGGGGTTTTGCTCCTTGAGGAACTCGCCCACGCCGGTCACGGTGCCGCCGGTGCCGACGCCGGCGACGAAGATGTCGACCTTGCCGTCGGTGTCGTCCCAGATCTCGGGGCCGGTCGTGGCCTTGTGAATGGCGGGGTTGGCGGGGTTCACAAACTGGCCGGCGATGATGCTGTTGGGAGTCTCCTTCTGCAGCTCCTCCGCCTTGGCGATAGCGCCCTTCATGCCCTTGGAGCCGTCGGTGAGCACGAGCTGCGCACCGTATGCCTGCATCAGCTTGCGGCGCTCGACGGACATGGTCTCGGGCATGGTGATGATCACCTTGTAGCCGCGGGCCGCCGCCACCGAGGCGATGCCGACGCCGGTGTTGCCGCTCGTGGGCTCGATGATGGTGTAGTCGCCGCCACGCACGAGCTTGCCGGCCTTCTCGGCCTCGTCAATCATGTTCTTGGCGACGCGGTCTTTAACGGACCCGGCGGGGTTGAAGTATTCCAGTTTGACGAGCACGCGGGCCTTGAGGTCCTCGTCGGCCTCAAAGTGGGTGAGCTCCAGGAGCGGGGTGTGGCCGATAAGCTGATCGATGGACGTGTAAACATTGCTCATGGTGAACCTCCAAAGTGTTCAAATGACTGGATACCGTGTGGTTTTACGGTGTGTGTAGCAGCAAAACCCACAAACCTTATAGGTTGTTCGTTTTGCTGTTGGGAAGCATACTAGACACTAAAGCCTAGTAATGCAATAGGAAATAGGAGTTTATTGCAAGTTGATTAACCATCTTGACCGGAACGGGTATTTTCAAAGCCAATATTTCGGCTAGAATTTCAACGAACTAAAAGACCGAAAGGCAGCACTATATATGTTGGTTTCTACTAAGGGCAGATATGCCCTGCGCGTTATGGTCGATCTGGCCGAGCACCAAGCGGCCGGTCGCATCCCGCTTAAAGAGATTGCGGCACGTCAGGGTATTTCGGAGAAGTACCTCGAGAATATTCTGGCGACGCTCGTGCGCGCCAATATGCTCTCGGGCATGCGCGGCAAGGGCGGCGGCTATGTGCTCACACGCCCGCCCGAGCAGTACACGGTGGGCGAGATCTTGCGCCTGACCGAGGGCAGCCTGGCGCCGGTCGCATGCCTGGACGGCGACTGCAAGGGCTGCTCGCGTTCGGATGAGTGCCCCACGCTCGACGTGTGGAAGAACCTGGACAAGCTCATCAACGACTACCTCGACGGCGTGACGCTCGATGCGCTCGTCGCCCCCAACGACGGCTACGACTACGTCATCTAACCCACACCTGCCATGTGGGGACAGGGTGGAAATGGCAGATTCTCTCGCCCTTTGAGACTTGGCAAATAAGAAGGCCGCCCATTTTTTTTGCGATGGGCGGCCTTCGTTTTGGGCTGTTGAGACGGGCGCGGCCGGAATGGTCGTTTTAGCCCTCGGCGATGCTGTCGAGGATGCTGCGCATGATGGACACCAGGATGCTGCCCATAAAGGCCGATCCAAAGCTGGCGATGGAGATACCCGCGCCCAGCAGATTGACCGACAGGTAGCTGGCCAGCTCGAGCATAAAGCTGTTGACCACAAGTTGAAAAATACCCAGCGTAATGATCGTGAGCGGCAGCGAGATGACCGTCAGGAACGGCTTGACGAGCGAATCGACGATGTTCAGGAACAGTCCCACGAAGGCGAAACAGACCCAGGCCTCGGCAAAACCGAAGGGCTGGATGCCGGGAACGAGGAACGTGGCGATCGCGATGGCGATCGAGGTAAAGAGCCAGTTAAGCATAAAGCGCATGGTGTGAATCCTTTCTTGCGCATGGCGTGGTGAGGGAGCGTAAGGGGCACATGCCTTTGCAACTTGGATGGGTGCGGGGCACGGTCCTGTTTGGGCGCCCATTGTCTCAGATATTCGTGGAGCTTGCGTGCGCATTCGGTTTCAAAACGGCGTTCGTCCTAGAAAACGCGCCGCTGGCAGAGAGTTTTGCCGCTTTAGTTTGGTGGTGTGCTAAACTGCTACGGGCAAAAGCCACAGGCGTTGCCCTATTGCATAGAACGGGCGAACGATGCCCGATGTCAGTATCAACTTCGATGCCTTTTGGCGGGTTTGGCGGTGATCGATGAATATCGAGAACATGTTTGACAAGCCTGATGTCAAGCAGCTGGTCCACGCATTTAGTCTTTTGGATGACGAGAAGGATATCCAAGCGTTTTTGACCGATATCTGCACGCCGCGCGAGATCTGCGATCTATCGCAGCGTCTGCAGGTCGCGCGTTATCTGGACGAGGGCGAGCCCTATGTCGAGGTTCAAGCGCGTACCGGCGCTTCGTCCACCACGGTGAGCCGTGTGTCCAAGGCACTTAATGGCGAGTACGGTGGCTATCGCAAGATCCTCATCAAACTGGAGGATGGCGAGTAGGCCAGCGGCAACAAACGAATTGCGCAGAACCGTCCCTTCGGGGGCGGTTTTTTTGATCCTTTGGGGACGGAGGAAATCTGTTGGCGTGGGGCAAATCTGTCCGCGTGGGCGGGTAGGATGGATGCATTGATTATTGCGAACAGTTTGAGCGGAGGACCATGCCTGTTCGAATCTATACCACCAATGCCGACACGGATTTGAGCGATGCCGAGTCGGCGCTGCTTGCCGACCTTATTGCCCGCCACGGGCGTGCCGTGCTGCTGGCGCCAACGTTTGCCGAGCTCGACCTGTGCCGTCATGATGCGGCGGAAGCCGGCGTTTCGCTGGGTATTGACTACAAGACGCCTGCATCGTGGCTTCGCTCGCTTTGGGAGCTTTTGGGCGACGGGCGCGGTTTCGTCGACAACCTGCAGCGCCAGATGCTGTTTTCGGACATGGTAGCGCGTCTCGACGACGCCGACCTGCAGCCGCTTTCGCGCAGTCAGGGCACGGTGCGCATGCTCGCGCGCATGGCCCGCGATGTGCTGCCGGGTGTGGCAGGGACAGGTGCCGAGCGTTGCTGCGACAACGTTTGCAAGCCCAAGCCCAGAAGCGACGCCGAGGCTCGCGTGTTTGAACTTTTGTGCGCCTATGCGAGCGGCTTGGACCGTCGAGACATGGTCGAGCCCTGCGAGGCGGCTGACATTATGGCCGGTGCCCTGGCCGATAACCTGCCGGCGTGCACCCGCGCCGTATGCGTGCGCGGTATCACGTCGTTTACGCACGGCCTGCTCGAGTTACTGTCTGCCGTGGCGAACAATGGGGGAGAGGTCGTCGTGCTGCTTGCCCGCGAGCGGGCGGCGATGCGCGAGGACCTGGCTGCCGCCTTTGATGCCCGCGGTGTGCTGTTTGAGGCCGCCCCGTTGGGGGAGAACGCCGGCGCGTCCGAGACCGCTTCTGCGCCTGCCGCTCAGCCTATTTTTATAGAGGTGGCCGGCCCCCATGCCCGCGCCCGCGCTTATGTGGATGCTCTTGAGAACCTGGTCACGGCATGTGATGAGTCCGTGTCGCGCGGCGGCGCCGCGACAAACTCCGACCCCACGCGCGTGCTCGTTGTTTCCGCCCGGGCACCCCAGCTGTTCGGCGAACTCGCTGCCCGTTTGGCGGCACGTCACATTGCGGCCGAGACGACTGAGTTCACGGCGTTTTCCCAATCCATTGCGGGCAGGCAGTTTGCGGCGCTTGCCGGCCTGATCGAGCGCATGAAGGCCGCCGATGAGGGTATGGCGTCAAAGACCGAATGGTGGCCCGCGCCGGAGCTTACCGACTGGATCTACAGTCCGCTTTCGGGCGCCGATGCCGCCAGCGCGCGAACCTTCGATAAGAACATGCGTCTCTCGCGCAGCAAGACTACCGCGGGCGTTAAGAGCCTGCTGCAGAGCGTCCAAGGCCAGGTGAGGGGCGCGCGCAAGGCGGCGAGCGACGAGAACTGGTTTAAGAACGTGCCGTGTGTGGTTTCGGACGTGTTCCGGGCGCTGTGGCGTGACAAGCCCGTGACGGCGCTCAAGGCCATGCTTGCCGTTGCCGAGGCGTTGCCCGATCGCTCGCTGGGCAGCTTGGATGGCCAAGCCCGTCGCCAGGCGGAGGTGGCTCTGCTGCGCCACGTCATCGACATCCTTATGAACGATGCTCGCGCGCTCGACGTATCGCAGGTCGCGACCGTGCCCGTGCTCGATGGCATTCGCACCAAGGTAGACAAGCGTAGCACCGCCTACGATTACGAGACCTACGAGGTTGACCGTGCGCCACGTGCTCAGGTTCGTTTTGCTTCGCTTGCCGATGCGGCGGCTCTGCGCCCCGGCAGCTACGATGCCGTGCTGTTTGCCGATGTCGATCTGGACAGCTATCCGCTCTCACACGAGGAGGGACCACTGGCCACGCTGACGGCCGAGTTAGATCGCAGCGGTGTGACGCTTGAGCCTGCCGCCTTGTTGCGCGTACGCTTTGGTCGCGCCATGCAGGCCGCGCGCGGTCCGGTTACGCTTGCCCGCGTGACGCACGATCGCCAGGCGCGCGAGTGCTACTCGGCTGCCGTGTGGACCGAGTTGCGGGCGCATGCCGAGGCCGCTAACGATGCTAAGGCCGCTGACGCCGACAACGCCGCTGACGACGCTAAGGCCGCTGGCGCCGACAAGGCGAAGTGCGTGGGTGAGGGTGATATCGTAAGGGACTTCGATCCCGCGGCAGGCGAAGGTCTCAAGCGCGAGCGCGTGACCTGTGAAGCCCCTCAGCATCTGAGTGCCGAGGCCGTGCCGTATTTGGTCCTGCGTCGTCGCGATGGCGAGGGCGAGGACGCGCCACTCGTGCCGCGCCTGACGTCCGCCTCGCAGATCGAGGCCTATTCCACCTGCCCGTTATGCTGGTTCGTCTCGTATCGCGTCAAACCTCAGTCCATCGATGCGGGCTTCGGCAACATGGAGAAGGGCAACTTTGTCCATGACGTGCTGGAGCACTTGCATGCGCGTCTTCCGCAGGAGGGCATGGAGCGCGTGACGCCCATGAACCTGCCGCGCGCGAAGGAGCTGCTGCACGAGGTCTTTGCCGAGACCCTGGCCGAGCACGCCGGCAAGCGCGGTACCGAGGGCCCGCTGGTGCCGCTCTCTCCAGTGGAGGAGCGCCAGGTGGCCGAGATTTTGCCGCAGCTGGAGGGCGTTCTTGCCTACGAGTCCGAGGCGCTCGCGCCCTTCGCGCCGCGCTACCTGGAGTTTGCGTTCAACGAGCTCCAGGTCGAGTATGCCGGCTGGCCGCTCGGCGGGCGCATCGACCGCGTTGACGTGGATGCCGAGAATCGCGCCGTGGTAATCGACTACAAGCATCGCTCGGGTGTCGAGGAGTTTAAGCTCGCCGACCCCACGGTGCGCGACGAGGAGTCGGGCACGGCGCCCATCGACGATCCGCGCTGGTTGCCGCCCCATACCCAGACGCTCATCTACGCCCAGGCCATGCGTCGGGCGCTGGATTTGGACACCCGCGCGGCGCTCTACTTTTCGACCAAGGGCGGCAAGCCGGCGTTGCGCGGTGCCGCGAGCGCCGAGCTGCTCGAGGAAGAGCGCGGCGACGGTCGCATTCCGGGCCTTAAGAAAGGTTTTCCCGGCGAGGGCGGCAGCATGGACTTCGACGCCCTGCTCGATCTCGTGGAGGACGGCATCGCCGAGCGCCTGCGCGAGCTCGAGGCAGGCAACGTCGCCGCCGTCGACCCGACGTCGGCTCAGGCCGCGCATGCGCGCTGCTCGTATAACCACGAAGGAACGTTTGTAAGGAGGGACGTGTAGGTCATGGATCTTTCGACTTTGATGCCGCAGCAGCTGCAGATCGTCAAAACGCTCGACCGCCCGCTGTTTGTCTCGGCAGGTGCCGGCTCGGGCAAGACCTTTACCCTCACGCGCCGCATCGTCTATGCGCTCTCGCCCGAATCCGGTCCGTTTGTCGAGCATCTGGATCAGGTGCTCGCCATTACCTTTACCAAAGATGCCGCGGCCGAGATCCGCGACCGTGTGCGCCGCGCGCTTATCGAAGAGGGCATGGACGAAGAGGCCCTGACCGTCGACGACGCTTGGATCTCGACCATTCACGGCATGTGTTCGCGCATCCTGCGCGCGCATGCGTTGGAGCTGGGCATCGATCCCGAGTTCACGGTGCTTACCGATACCGATGAGCTTATGGATCAGGCTGTCGAGCATGTGCTGGGGCGCGCGACGGCGCCCGATGCCGCGCCTGAGCTCGCCGCCCCGCTTAAGGCCCTCTACGCTTGGTATCCCATGGCGGGCGAGGGCGGGCCGTTTGGCGCCGGTACCACCATCAAAGGGCTGGTGCGCGACCTGCTGGAGCTATCGAGCCAGCTGCCGGGCGGCATGGACGATGTGTGCGTGGCGCGCGGCCAGGCTGACACCTCTGCGCTTGCCGACGCCTATCGCGCGGCGTTGGGTGCGAGCAAGGCCGCGACCGAGAAAGCGCAGGTGGCACTCGATGCCATCGACGCGTTTGAGGCGAGCGGCAAAACCATGGAGGATGCGGCGCGACTCATGATGTCGTGCGGCATGCCTCGGGCGAGCAAAGCGTTCCCCAAGGAGCAGGTCGAGCTGCTCAAGGCCGAGGCTGCCGATGCATTTATCAATATCGTGCTCGCCTGCGGTGGTCCCGCGCTCGATGCACTGGTGGGGCTTGCTCGTGCTGTGGAGGCGGAATACCGCGCGCTCAAGGCTGACCAGTCCGCGCTTGATAACAACGACCTGCTGCGCATGGCGTACGAGGCGCTGCGCGATTATCCCGCCATCCGAGCGGCCTATGAGGGTCGCTTTAAGATGGTCATGATCGATGAGTTCCAGGATACCGACCAGATGCAGGTCGATTTGATCCGTTACCTGACGGGCGCGGGGGAGCGCGCACTGTGCACCGTAGGCGATGCGCAGCAGTCGATCTACCGCTTCCGTGGTGCCGAGGTCGAGGTGTTCCGTCGCCAGGAGCGCAAGGTGGGTTCGACGACGGCGCCCGAGACGGTCGCCACGTCCGATGCCCCCGCCGGCGAGCTCGTCAAGCTTGTACGCAACTTCCGCAGCCACGACGAGGTGCTGCGCTATGTGGCGCGCGTCTTTGACGGCGACACCGGTGGTTTGATGCAGGGGTTCTTGGATCTTGAACCGAGCGACGAACGCGAGGACAAGCTCAAGGCGAAGGCATCGCGCCGCCAGGCGATCTTCGTTGCCGGTGGCAGTACGCAGGAGCGAACGCAGGCGAAAGCTCGCGCGATTGCGGAGCGATTCCAAGCACTCGTTAAAGCGGGCCAGCCCCAGGGCAGCATGGTCCTGCTGCTGGGCCGCATGACCAACGCCGATGTCTATGCGCAGGCCTTCCGCGACCAGGGGCTCGACTGCGTGATCGCAGGCGGCTCGGTCTTTGCCCAGGCAGCCGAGGTGCAGACGGTGCGCGCCTTGCTGTGTGCGCTTGCCAATCCGGCCGATACGGCGCAGGGCCTCATGCCGCTGCTGGCATCGCCGATGTTTGCGCTGGGCGCCCAGGAGTTTTTGGCGCTGGCGACCAAGCTTGACGATCAGACGGGGGAGACCTCGCGCCGCAACATCGATGCGGGCATCATGAGCGATTCCGATGTGCCGGGCCTGCAAGACCTGCCGCTCGTGACGCGCGCCCGCGAGGTGTTGCGCTATGCGCTTCGTCGTGTGGGTCGCGATTCGTTCGCCGCCATCGCGCGCGACGTGGTCAACGCTTCGGGCTGGTTCGTGCGTCTGGCGCAGCGCGGTCCCGAGGGCAAGGCCATCGCCGCCAACGTGCTCAAGGCGCTCGACGCCGTGGCCGAGGCAGAGGCCGAGCTCGGCAATTCTCCGCGCTCCATCGCGCTCGCCTTCGACCGCTTCTTGGCGGGCAAGGAGGCCCCGGGCGCGCTCAACGAGGAGGGCGACGGCGCGGTGCGCATCATGACGGTGCATGCGTCCAAGGGTCTGGAGTATCCGGTCGTAGCGGTTGCGGAGTGCTTTGGCGTGCGTAAGTCCTCGGGTGCGGCTCAGATGGGGCGTGTCGAGGGCGGAGCGCAGGTCGTGGCGCTGCCGGCACGCTTCGACGGCGTTAAACTCGCGGACGGCACGTTCGTAAAGGGCGATGACGTCAAAAAGCAGTTTGAGCATGCGTTTAAGGGTAAGGGCACGTCGCTATGGTTGCCGCCGGAGCTCATGGAGGATGTCTGCGCGATGGGTTCTCCCGCCGAGGCATTCGTTCGCCTGCGCAACGACGACCTGCAGCTTTCGCTCGAGGAGCGGGCTCGCTTGCTCTATGTCGCCATGACGCGAGCGCGCGAGCTGGTCATTCTGGCGATGGATGTCGGCGTGAGCCGCGGCAAGGTGACGGCGCCGACCTTCGATGTCGAGACGGATCTGACCTACGACGTGCTGCGCCGCATCCTGCCGACCGACAGCCTGGACATGCCGCAGCTCGATAGCGACCGTTTGGTGTTCGACAACTCCAAGCCGGGCGACTACGAGCTCATTTCGCTTTCGGACTTTACCTTTGGCGAGCAGGCGTTTGAGGCCAACGCTTCGCTGGATGCCGAGGGCAGGCTTGTCCGCGGCGATGCGGAGCCGGAGGGCGCCGGTGCGGATGCCCGCGCCGCCGTTCCCGGCCCTGCCGACCCCGAGCCCGATGCGTTTGAGCTCGTGTATCCCCAGACGGTGGGCGTGCGCATGGGCGCCTGCCCGTATCCGGCGCGCGATTCGTACAGCTACTCGTCAATTGCCGCGGCGCTGCATGCCGAGTCCGAGGACCGTGCCGCCGAGGCACACACGCCCATGGACGAGGCCGGCGATGATGCGGAGTCGGATGGTTCCGAGATGACGGATGCAGGCGTGGCCGCCGTTGAGCCCGCCGGCAACCCCATGGCGCTGGGCTCGGCGTTCCATGCCGCCTGCCAGTGGCTGATCGAGATGGGTGCCGATGCGCTGCCCGCCGAGCGTGCCGACGCCCTGGCTCGCCTGTGGCGCCTGACGCCGGAACAGCGCGAACGCTTCGACGTTGCCCTGGATCGCTGGCTCAAGTCGGCGGTCCGTGCCGAGCTGCTTGCCTGGCCGTGCGTTCGCGCCGAGGTGCCGTTCTTTTCGCTGGGCTGCGAGGATGAGGACATCGCTCGCTACGGTGCATATGCCGAGGGCGCCATCGATGCTTTGGCGACGAACCCGGCGGATTCGTCATGCGCGCTGGTCATCGACTACAAGACGGGCGGCACGCCGGACGAGACGCCGGAACAGCTGCAGGAGAAGCACGCCCTGCAGGCGCACGTCTACGCTGATGTTTTGCACAAGGCGGGCTTTGAGGCCGTGACCGTCAAGTTCGTCCGCGTGGAGCAAGTCGACCTCGCCAACCCGTGCGAGCCTCAGGTGGTCACCTACAGCCTCTAGCCCTCAATAACTTGCGGTGGAATACGGACTGTTTTGGCCAAAAAAGCCGCCAAACAGTCCGTATTTCACCGCAACGCATGGGAGAGCCTGGGGCGGTACAATGGCTCGAACGGTTCAAACGAATAAGGAGCCATCATGCAGCTCACCAAAACGCTTAAGGTGACGCCGGAGGAGCTTTTTGACGCTCTGGCGGGGTCCATCATGCAGGATATCGAGAACGCCACGGGCAAGCGTCCCAGCCGCAACAAGCTCAACGGCTATAAGTACGAGAAGCGCGCCCAGTCCGCAAAAGGCAAGGCCAAGGGCATGGCGATCAAGGCTAAAATCAAGCACTTTGACTACCCGTGTCTCTATGAGGTCCGTTTTCAGTATGCGGCGGGCATCAATACTATGCGCTATGAGGCTGCACCTGCTGGCGATGGTGCCTGCGAGCTCACCTATACCGAGGATTTTCAGGGTGCGGGTGGCAACACGTCTGGCACGCGCGGCAAGCTCGGCCTCTTCTTCTATGAGCGCAAGCTCAAGAGTCACGCCAACCAGACGATTGATCAAATCGTCAAATACATCGAGGGTGAGCGCCGCGTAAAGGCTAATCCCGCCTTCGCCGATGATACTGCCGAAAACGCTTCGGATGTATTCCATTGATACCCTGTGCAAAAGCTTTACCGCTCTTCACATCAACTGTGAACACTTCAGGCTTCGAGTCAGTAGCGAGCGGCCCGACAAAAGTAGTTGATGGAAGTGCCAAATGAATAAGAATGCCGCTACGCAACTGCACATCTATTCCGCCTTTTTCGTTCTCGCGGGATTTGTTTTAAATCGGGGAGTGTTTCTACTTTTCCTTGCGGAGAAAGGAATGTCTGTCACGGAAATCGCGCTTTATCAAGCCCTGTTTAACATTACAACGGTCGTCCTCGAGCTGCCAACAGGGCTGATAGGCGATTTCTTTGGAAAGAAGTTTTCGATTCAAGTGGGCGTGCTGCTGCTTTTCTTCCATACGGCTGGCATGCTGTTGCTCTCAGGTCCCTTTCTTGTCGTGCTTTCCCTTGTTGAGGCACTCGCCTACTCCCTTCAATCGGGATCCGAACAAGCACTTTTATATGAAATTGCCCGGAATGCCGGTCAAGGAGAGCGTTTCCTCACCATCAACGCTCGGCTGCTTGCCGCGCAATCAATCGCTACGGGAATGGCGATTGTGCTCGGATCTTTCATTGCCCAAGTATCTTGGAGCGCCCTCTACGTATGTGTCTCCGTTTTCTATCTCCTGCAGCTTTTCCTTCTGTATCCCATTGAGAGGACGGAAGCGACCCGTTCTGAAAGCTCTGAAAAGGGAAGGTTTGACGCGGCCAAGATGTTCAGACGCGAAACCTGGCGTGTTGGAGAATCCGCTTTTGCGGTATTGCTTCTTCTAATCGGCACAAGCATGCTCGATGGATTCTATGGGAGTTATTACAACTTGAATCAGTTGGTATTCGACGCATTTGATGCTCCCGTCTCCATAATAGGAATCTTTTTCGGTGCATCCTATGCAGTAAATGCGACGGCCTACATTGCAGCAGATTTCTTCTCATTGCGTTTCGGGAAAAGAAATACCATGCTCGGCTCGATGCTAATCGAGGCTGGCCTTTTCATGATTCTTCCGTGGTTCGCTTCAAATCCGCTGTGTTTGTTTGGCCTTAGCATGGTGCTTTGTTTTCTCCCAGAAGTGGTGTACATCACTTCGGAAAACTTAATCCAAGACGCGATAGCGGACGATCTCCGCGCGACGATCCTTTCCGTCGCGTCTCTGGTAAGGGCTCTCTTTTCTGCAGTGTTTTTCTCCATATTTGGACATGTGTTGGGGTTATATCCCATTCAGATAGCGCTCGGTATTATTGGTGCAATCGCGATAGCAATTACCGCCGTTGTTTCATTAAAAATGGTTGGAATACAGGTCTCCAAGAATTGATATATCGATTGACGAGCTATCCGAAGCGTCGAGCCTTCTTGATGGACATGACTATTCGTCACAAATCATTCCGCGCATCGCCGGGGTTCCAGTAATACTCGATATATCTGGATGCCCTCATTCCCCTTTTTGAAGGTCCCAAATTGACTACCCGTGTTGGTTTGGCTAGGTTCGGGTGCTATCCGCGCCGTGCGGTAAAATCGTTCAGTCAGAACACGAACCCGCATCGGAGCTCATCACATGGCATTCGTCCATCTGCACAACCACACCGTTTTCTCCATGCTCGACGGCGCAACCCGTATCCAGGATATGGTCAATCGCGCCGTAGAGCTGGGCATGCCCGCCGTCGCCATTACCGACCACGGCTACATGTATGGCGTGCCCGACCTGGCGCTGGCCTGCGACGCCGTCAACCACAACACGCCTGAGTACAAAACCTGGAGTCACGACAAGGCCTTTTTGGAAAAGGATCGCCGCGACGAGCTGGTGGAGCCCGATCCCGAGGAAAACCCGCGCGAGCATGCCCAGTATGTGAAGGACATGGCCATGTGGGACGAGAAGGGCAACATCGACGAGCTCAAGCCGCCTCTGGTCATCAAGCCCATCTTTGGCTGCGAGGTCTACTTTACGCCGGACGAGACGCTTGCCCGCGACCATAAGCCCGAGCTCTACCACATGATCCTTCTGGCCAAGGACCAGGAGGGATACGTCAACCTGATGCAGACGGTCTCCGAGGCCGCCGTGCAGGGCTTTTACTACAAGCCGCGCGTGACGCTCGACAACCTACGCCGCCACGCCAAGGGCATGATTTGCACGAGCGCCTGCATCGCGGGCATCATCCCCAAATACATCGACCGCGGCGACATGGAAGGCGCCATCAAGTGGGCCGAGACCTTCCGCGATACCTTTGACCCCGGCGATTTTTACATCGAGATCCAGGAACACGGCATCACCACCGACAACGGCCTGACCGACGAGCAGATGGACCGCACGCTCATCGATATCGCCAAGCAGGTGGGCGTCAAGGTCATTGCCACCAACGACTTCCACTACCTGCGCCGCGAGGACGCGCCTGTGCAGGACGTCATCATGTGCATCGGCATGAACGCCAAAGTCGACGACCCCAACCGCATGCGCATGACCGGCTCGGAGTTTTACATGAAGACCGAGGAGGAGATGCGGGCGATGTTCCCGTATTGCCCCGAGGCCTGCGACAACACGCTCGAGATCGCTGACAAGTGCTACGTTGAGCTGGACTGGGACTCCATCATCCTGCCGCGCTTCCCGCTGCTCGATCCCGGCGAGACGCACGAGAGCCAGTTCCGCCGCGAGTGCGAGAAGGGCCTGCGCCAGCACTACGGCGACGACTGGGCTACGCGCGAGATCGGCGGCGTCAACATCAAAGAGCGCTTTGAGTACGAATACAAGGTCATCTGCGACAAGGGCTTTGCCGCCTACTTCTTGATCGTTGCCGAGTACGTGCAATGGGCCAAGGACAACGGCATCGGCGTCGGCCCCGGCCGTGGCTCGGCCGCCGGCGCTATCGTCGCCTACGCCATGAACATCACCGCGTTCGACCCGCTCGAGAACGGCCTGATGTTCGAGAGGTTCCTGTCTCCGCAGCGTACCGAGATGCCCGATATCGATATGGACTTCGACGATGAGCGGCGCCTCGAGGTCGTGGAGCACGTTCGCCAGCTCTACGGCCCCGAGAAGGTCACCCACGTCATCACCTACTCGACCATTAAGGCCAAGCAGGCCATCAACGACGCCGCTCGCGTCCTGGACTACCCGGTCTACATGGGCCAGCGTCTGTCCAAGATGGTCTCGAGCGACCCCAAGGTCAAGCTCAAGCAGGTGCTCGAAAAGCAACCCGGCAAAGAGGACCTGTTTAACCCCGATTTTGCCGAGGCATATAAAAAGGACGACGACGCCCGCCGCATCATCGACACGGCGCTCTCAATCGAGGGCCTCACCCGTGGCGAGGGCGTGCACGCGTGCGCCGTTCTGATCTGCCGCGACCCCGTCAACGAGCACGTGCCCACCAAGCTCGACACCAAGGGCGGCGTCGAGATTACCCAGTACGAGGGCCATACCGTTGCCGACATGGGCCTGCTCAAGATGGACTTCTTGGGCCTGCGCACGCTGACTGTTATCTCCAAGGCAAAGGCAAACATCAAAAAGAACTTCGGCATCGACATCAAAGAGGAAGAGATTCCCTTTGACGACCCCGAGATCTTTAAGCTCATGGGTTCCGGCCACACCGCCGGCGTCTTTCAGGTCGAGTCCGCCGGCATGACGGCCACGATCAAGAACATGAAGCCCACCGAGTACAAGCACGTCGTGGCATTGATCGCTCTGTACCGCCCGGGCCCGCTGGGCGCCGGCATGGTCTCGTCCTACATCAACCGTATGAACGGCAAGGAACCGGCGGTTTCCTACGACGACCGCCTGGACGACATCCTGGGCGAAACCTACGGCACCATGGTCTACCAGGAGCAGGTTATGCTCATCTCCGTCGAGATGTGCGGCTTCTCCAAGGGCGAATCGGACTCGCGTATCCGTAAACCCGTGGCTAAGAAAAAGATCAAGCTGCTCACGTCGACGGTGCTGCACTGGGAGGATGGCTCGGACGAGACCACCTACGACCACTGGATGAACGGCGCTATCAAGAACAACTACACGCGCGAGGTCGCCCAGAAGATTTGGGACGATGTTCTCGAGTTCGCATCTTACGCCTTTAACAAGTCGCACTCCGCCGGCTACGCCATCCTGGTTATGCAGACGGCGTGGCTCAAGGCGCACTATCCGCACGAGTACATGGCGGCCGTTCTGACGTCCTACACGGGCAAGACCGACAAGATCGTTCATTACGTCTCGGCGTGCCGTCACGACGGCATCCCCGTGCTTTCGCCAGATGTCAATGAGTCCGGTACCGAGTTCACGGCTACCAAGGAGGGCGTGCGCTTTGGTCTGGCCGGCATCCGCGGCGTGGGCACCGGCGTGGCGCAGGCGATTATCGCCGAGCGCGAGGCGGGCGGTCCTTTTAAGACGCTGCACGATTTTGTCGAGCGCGTGGACTCGAGCCAGGCCAACCGCCGCGTGATCGAATCGCTCATCAAGGCAGGCGCCTTCGACTCCACGGGGTATCCGCGTCGCCAGATGATGCACTTTGTGGACAAGAACAACCCCGAGAACATCATCGATGCCGCGGTAAAGCGCCAGAAGGATCGCGCGAGCGGCCAGACGTCGTTCTTCGATATGTTTGGCGACGTTGAGGGCTCGGGCTTTGAGGTGAGCGTGCCCGATCCGGATGGCCAGGAATGGGACCGCCACCTTAAGTTGAGTCAGGAGAAGGAGGTTCTGGGCATCTATGTCTCGGACCACCCGCTGCGCCCGTTTGAGTATGCACTAGCCAAGGCGCGTGACTTCTCGTTCTCGCAGATCGACACCGGCTACGAAGTTCAGAATCCTACGGGCGGCACCATCAACCAGGAAATTCCCGAGGGCAAGGCGCTGTGGTGGGCCGGCATGGTCTCGAGCGTGTCCAAGCGCGTGACCAAAAACGGTGACCCCATGGGCATCGTGCAGCTCGAGGACATGGAAGGCGAGGCCACCGTCGTCGTGTTCCCCAAGACCTACAAGGAGGCCGAGGGGTACCTGTACGGCGAGGTCGATCCCGAGACCGGCGCGCAGCTGTCCGATGCCTTTGTGCGCATTAAGGGCAAGCTCGAGCGCTCGGACCGCGGCGACCAGATCATCGCGCAGGAGATCGTGCCGCTCGAGCTCAACGAGGAGAACAACAAGCCCAAGGTGTTTGAGGTCATGGTGCCCAACAGCCGCTTTAGCCAGGGCAATATGGCGCGCCTGGCCACGGTGCTCACCGCTAACCCGGGCGGCGACCGCGTGGAGATCTTTATCGAGCAGGTGGACGGGCGCGTGCTGCGTGCCGAGGTACCTGCCAAGGTCAACGCGCGTTCGATTCCGCTGCTGGCCGAGGCCAAGGCCATTGTGGGTAACCAGGGCCGCGTGACGGTGATCTAAGCTACCCCGGGTGAGATTGGAGGAAGTGATGGCGCAGGGGACGTTTGTGCAGGCGCTTCGCAAAGAGGCGGCGTTGAGCGGCACCTTTATGAAGGGGCGTTCGCTCATGCTCAACGGCGCCGTGCTGTCGATCGAGGACAGCGGCTCGCGCTTCTCCAAAAACGTGACGGTCGAGGGCTCGGTGCGCGGTTCGCGTGGCGACCTGTACAAGACGCACGTGGCGCTCGACATGGACGAGCACGAGGTGATCGACTACGACTGCGATTGCCCCGCCGCCTATCGTTACCCCGGTATGTGCAAGCACGCTATTGCCACGGCTCTGGCGTATTTGGATGCCAGCGGCGCCGAGCCCGTCGAAGGTTTGCGCACGCCGGTTCGCACGTTTACGGCGCAGTCGAAACAGCCCGCGCGCACCGCACCCAAAGCGCCGGCCGTCAACCCCAACTTTCCCTTTCCGGCGCCCGTCCCCACGAGCCCGAGCCTTGTGGCGGCGCTCTCCGATCTTTCGGACGCGCGCATGGATGAGCTGGCGAGCATGCGCCGCAAGCTTGCCGGTGCCGTTGATCCCGACGCCCCCAAAGCGGCATTGGAGCCCTCGTTGGTGCCGTACTACAATCCGCTGTTCGCTGACCGCTTTAGCTGGGCGCTCGAGTTCCGCATTCGCTGTGGATCGGTCTCCTACGTGGTCAAGGACATCGACGGCATGGCCGATGCCTACGTGCGCGGCGGCACGTTCTCCTATGGCAAGAAGCTCACGTTTGTCCATTCACCTGAGGCCTTTGACGAAACATCGGCAAAGCTGCTCAACCTTGTTGTGACGACAGTTGCCTATCTCGATGACATCACAAGCTCGCGTTCGGCGTCGTACGACTTTGCCCGCAGCGGTTTTGTTGCCGAGCGTCAGTTGCCGCTGTCCGAGCATAGCATCGTATATGTGCTGGACCTGCTGCGCGGCCAGACCATCTCCTTTGAGCCCGCCTGGTCGCGGGGGATGACGACGCATCGCACCTACGACGTGGCGGTTGAGCTGTCTCCGCAAGGGGAGGACGAGGCATCCGCTAAGCGCCCACCGCTGCTTGCCGCCAAAATCGCGCCGGCGGCTGGTGGTAGCTATGACCTGCGCCTGCCCGCCGATATGTACTGCTTTGCGTCGGGCGATGCCGCCTACTTGGTTGACACGCGCCGCGCGCGCCGTACCGACGCTGCATTTGCTCAGCATGCCGCACCTTTTTTGTCGCGCTTGCTGCCGTGCCGCACGCCCGCCCATATTGCCGCCGAGCAGGTGGGTGAGTTCTGCCGTATGGCGCTGCCCATTTTGCGCGACTATACCGACCTCACCGCGCCCGCCGCGCTCGATACCGTGGCGCCCGAGCCGAGCTTTGCTATGGCGATCGGCGTCGACGATGGGCTCGTGACCTGCAAGATTACGGTTACCTACGGCGATTGGTCGGCGGATCTCTTTAGCCTGGGCGCTCCGGGCAGTCCCTTCGAAGAGCAACGCCCCGGCGTGCCGCCCCGCGACGAGGTAGCGGAGTTTCGCGTTATGGATACAGCGGCTCTGTACTTCGATTTCTACGAGGGCGGTCTGGCGTTTGAGGAGCGCGATGATGAGAGCTTGTTCTGCCTGCTGACCGAGGGTCTGTCCGCCCTGTCCGAGCTGGGTGAGGTCATGCTCAGCGACCGTCTGCGCCAGATTTCGGTGCGTCCCGCGCCCAAACTCTCGGTTCGTGCGACCGTCAAGAGCAATCTGCTCGATGTCGAGCTGGGCGCGAGCGGGCTTTCGGCGGCAGATCTTGCCATCTATCTGGACTCGTACAAGCGCCACCAGACGTTTGCGCGCCTGACGTCCGGCGACATCGTGCGCCTGGATGAGGGAGCGCGCGCCGCGTTTGGCCTTGCCGAAGATCTGGGTGTCGATGCCGTCGACCTGCTCGACGGCGTGTCGCTTCCCGCGTCGAGCACCCTTTTTGTCGATAGCATGCTCGCGCGCACGCCGGCGCTCGAGGCCGATCGCGACGCCGCGTTCCGCCGCACCGTCGAGCGCCTGGACACGCTCGGCAAGATGGACTTTACGGTGCCCGCCTCGCTCAAGGCCACGCTGCGTGGCTACCAGGTCGACGGATACCAGTGGCTCGGCTCGCTCGAACACCTGGGCCTTGGCGGCATCTTGGCCGACGACATGGGCCTGGGCAAAACGCTCCAGATGATCGCGCATATCCTGGCGCGCGTGGAGGCGGGGGACACCAAGCCCACGCTCGTGGTATGCCCGGCCTCACTCGTGTACAACTGGACCGCCGAGCTGGAGCGCTTTGCCCCTTCGCTCGATGTGTGCGCCATTGTGGGCGACAAGGCTCAACGCCGCGTGCAGATCGCCGGCGTGGCCGAGCATAACGTGGTCGTGACGTCGTATGACCTTATGCGGCGCGATATCGACGAGTACGTCGAGCAGGACTTTGCCCGTGTGGTGCTCGACGAGGCCCAGTACATTAAAAACCCGCTCACGCAGGTGGCGCGCGCCGCCAAGCGCCTGCCTGCCGGCGTGCGCTTTGCCCTGACGGGCACGCCCATCGAAAACCGCTTGTCCGAGCTCTGGAGCATCTTCGACTTTTTGATGCCGGGCCTGCTTGGCACGCGCGAGTCGTTTGCCAAGCGCTTCGAAAGCCCGGTCGAGCACGCCGAGGGTGACAGCGCCGCTCGCCTGCAGGCGCTCGTGTCGCCGTTTGTGCTGCGCCGTGTTAAGGAAGACGTGGTGGCCGACCTGCCCGAGAAGATCGAGGACACCGTCATGGCGCAGCTTACCGGCGAGCAGCGCAAGCTCTACCTGGCCAACCAGGACCGCATCGCCCAGCAGGTGCAGCACCGCGAGGCTGGGGAGTTTAAGAAGGACAAGCTCAAGGTGCTCGCCGAGCTCACCAAGCTGCGCCAGATCTGCTGCGATCCGCATCTGCACTACGCGGACTACAAGGCGGGAAGCGCCAAGCTCGATACGTGCATGGAGCTCGTCCACGGTGCGCTCGACGGCGGGCATCGCATCCTGTTGTTCAGCCAGTTTACGGGTATGCTCGATATCATCGGTAAGCGCTTGGCCAAGGAGGACATCGCCTTTCTTAAGCTCACGGGCGCTTCGTCTAAGGAGAGCCGCGCCAAGATGGTCGCGCAGTTCCAAGCGGGCGAGGTTCCGGTCTTTTTGATTTCGCTCAAGGCGGGCGGCGTGGGCCTTAACCTGACGGCGGCCGACGTGGTCATCCACTACGACCCGTGGTGGAACGTGGCGGCGCAGGACCAAGCGACCGACCGCGCGCATCGTATTGGCCAGCAACATACCGTGACCGTGTACAAGCTCATCGCCAAGGACACGATCGAGGAGCGCATCATGCAGATGCAGGAGTCCAAGCGCGACCTGGTCAACAGCGTGCTCGGCGGCGACGGCATCTCGTCGGCGCTGTTTACCCGCGAAGATGTTCTGGCACTGCTGGGCGGCGACGGGCGCTAACCCGCTCGGGTGGGGCCGCCAGGGCGGATGGCACACGCTGCCCCATCGTCCCCGCCCGTTATGTGTTCATTTGCAATGCCGTGGATGGTTTGTCTGCCTTTGGGCATAAGAACCATCAAGAACATTGGCACATTAGCAAAGGAGAACATCATGGCGAAATTCTTTAAGGACCCCAATGGCAAGCTCATTGCCGCCCTGGGCAACGACGTTGCAACCCCTGCCGGTTGCACGGAACTGACCGCAAACACTGAGGACGCGGCGCACGAGAAGCACGTGCCTGTTGTCGAGACCGAGCGCGACGGTCACGTGATTCGCGCACGCGTTGGCTCGGTCGAGCACCCCAGCCTGCCCGAGCACTATATTGAGTGGATCGCCCTTGAGGCCGAGGGCCGCTTAGAGGTCCATTACCTTGAGCCCGGCATGAAGCCCGCGACGTTTTTTGCCGGCGGCTCCAAGACCGGTACCGTCTATGCCTATTGCAACCTGCACGGGCTGTGGTCCGCGACGTTCTAGGAGCGCGCCCCCGCTCGGGGTATCATAGCTAGCATATGCACATGCGAGCGCCGACTGCATCATGCGGCCGGCGCTTTTACTACGACAACGATGGTTTACGACGGAAAGGGCTGAGCCATGAAGCTCGCACTTGCACAGATCGATATGCGCCTGGGTGATATTGAGGGCATTTGCGGCCGCATCGAGGACCAGGCTCGTCTGGCCCACGAGCGCGGGGCGCGCGTGCTGTGCGTTCCGGCTCCGCTCTTTATGGGCGCCATGCCCGGGGGCCTGGTGGGCGCTGCCGACTTTGAGCACGACATGCTTGCCGGCTTGACTGGTGTCGCCGAGCGTATCCAGGAGCTTGACATGATCTGCATCGTGCCCGCGGCGGTTTCGTTTGAGGGCCAGCCGCTGCTCGACTATATGATGCTCAAGGATGGTCATGTGGTGCCGGCGCGTTCGAGCATTGCCCTGCAGCGCGGCGAGAACAACGACACGCGTTGGGCGCCGCCGGTGTTCGACGTGGACGGCGTGCGCATCGCCGTGATTTTTGACTTGGACCGCGAGCTCGAGATGTTGCCGACCGGTGTTGACCTCATTGCGTATTTCCAATTCAACGCGTTTGACACGACCGACCGCGAGACTGCTGCCATTGCCGCCGTTCGCAGCGGCGCTTACCGCAAGATCGCATCCAAGCGCAGCGTGTGGTTTGCCTGCATGGCGCCGGTCGGTGCCTATGACGAGTCGGTGTATACCGGCGGTTCGTTTGTGCTCGACGACTGCGGTCGCGTGGTGGCCCAGGCGCCGTGTTTTGAGGAGAGCCTGCTGGTTCAGGAGATTCAGCGCGGCGTGATGCTCGATGCCCTGGAAGATCACGAACTGCCCGAGTTCCGTTCCGAGGAGTGGCTGTGGCAGGCGCTGGTGTTCGCCGTGCGCGACAACGCCCGAGCCCACGGTGCGTCGCGTGCTGTGGTGGCACTCGAGGGCGACTTGCCGTCGTCCCTGCTGGCGGCGCTGGCCGTCGACGCTCTGGGCCCGCGTAATGTGATTGGCCTGGTGCTGGGGCGCAACCGTATCTTTACGCCGGCGCAGGAAGAGGCCGAGGCTGCCCGCTGTGCCGCCGTCCGCGCCATCGCCGAGCGTCTGCACATTCGCACCGTCGAGCGCGATGCACCGGATGCGGCGCGTGTACTCGATCGCGACGTGTCGGCGGGCGATGCCGAGCGTCTGCGCTCGCGCACGCTGGGCCTCATGCTGGAGGACACGGCGCTCGAGCTGGGTGCGATGGCGCTGAGCCCGCTGTCCAAAACCGAGTACGCGCTGGCGGCGCCGGCGCTTTGCGGCGGCTACCAGGGCGATTACGCGCCCTTTGGCGATGTGTACCTGTCGACGCTTGAGTTTGTGGCGCGTGTGCGCAACCGCACGTCTGCCGTGGTGCCCCAAGAGCTCGTGACGCTCAACGCGGTGGAAGATTGTATGGAGCGAGTGCTGGCGCAGGCGCTCTCGACGCTCGACGGTCCGGTCGATATGCTCGACCGCGCGGCACAGCTGCTCGGCGGGCTTGAGCCGGGTGAGGTCGATGGCGCGCTCGAGTCGCACGTGGACCGCAACCGACCCTTCGACGACATCCCGATGGCCGCCGGCAAGCCCGAGGCCTGCTCGCTGCTGCTGATGCTCGTGCGTCAGGGCGAGGCCGCCCGCCGCATGCTGCCGACGGTGCCGATCGTCTCGGCCCGTTCGTTTGCCGAGCGCGCCTGGCCGTACATGCTTGCGTGGTCCGATCTGGGGCTCAACGGCAAGGAGCGCATGACGGTTGATTCGCTGGCGCGCGCCGAGGTGCGTCGCTTTGCCGACGACGATACGAGTGACCGTATGCGCGGCGAGATGATGGGCATTTTGGGTGAGCTGCTGGGTATTTCGCCCGAGCAGATGGAGGAGCTGCGCTCCGAGGACGGTCAGCGTCGTTTGCACGAGGGAATGAAAAAGTTCGAGGGCGAGGTTCAGGACGCCATCGATAAGATGATGGGCGGTCAGGGCGGACTGCAAGGTAGTCCCCAGGGTGGCCCGATGCCGCATCTGCCGGTTGATCCCCGACAGTTCCCATTCTTCTCGCAGAACTAAACTGGGGATGGGATTCGCTTCCAACCCCGATACTTCAACTAAGCATCTTGACCCCGTTGTGTTATTCTAGAACAGACGTTCGTGAATGATGCGCGGGGCCTTGCCTTGTGCTGTGCTGGTGACGAGGGGAGGTCGGCTTGGTTATCTTGGGCATTGACCCCGGTTTGGCCCATACGGGTTGGGGGATTATCGAGGAGCGGCGTGGCGAGGTTCGCTGCCGTGCCTACGGTTGTATCGAGACCAGCGCGGGTAGTCCGCTCGCGGTGCGCCTGTCGCATATCGCCCGCGACCTCAAGGGTGTCGTGGAGCGTTATCGACCCGATACCGCTGCCATCGAGAGCATCTACTTTGGCGCCAACGTTCGCTCGGCCATCCCTACGGCGCATGCCCGCGGCGCTGCGCTCGTGGCTCTTTCGGAATGCGCACTCGAGATCGGCGAATACACGCCTATGCAGATTAAGCAGGCTGTGGTGGGTACCGGTGCCGCAGATAAGCGGCAGGTCGCCTACATGGTGCGCACGCTCACGCAGCTCGATCACGACCCGCATCCCGACCATGCCGCCGATGCCCTGGCCTGCGCCATCTGCCACGTTAACCTCAGCCGCACCCGGGCGCTTACCGGCGGCGAGTTCTATCAACAGAGAGGAACCGGATACTGATGATTTCCCAGCTCCACGGAACGCTTGTCGAGGCCACGATGAGCTCTGCTGTCGTCGACGTGTCGGGCGTTGGCTTTGAACTCGGCATCTCGGGCAGCACTGCGGCCACGTTGCCGACGCCCGGCGGCGAGGTCCGCCTCTACACGCGCATGCAGGTGCGCGAGGACGCCATGACACTTTTCGGTTTTTCCTCTAAGGATGAGCGCGCGATGTTCGACCGGCTCGTGTCCGTCTCGGGCGTCGGTCCGCGCCTGGCGCTTGCCGTGCTCTCCACCTATACCGTGGGCCAGTTGTATTCGCTGGTGATGGCCGAGGACGACAAGGGCATGGCCAAGGTGCCCGGTGTGGGCAAAAAGACCGCGCAGCGTCTGATCCTGGAGCTCAAGAGCACCTTTGCCAAGGATAAGGGCTTTGTGCCGGTCGACGTGATTCCCGGACAGGTTGCGATGCCCGTGCCCGCTGCCGCTCCCTCGGCCATCGATGATGCTCGTGCGGCACTCCTTTCCATGGGCTTTAGCCCGCAGGAGACCGATGTCGCTCTGAGCGGGTATGATGGGCAGGATATGCGTGTCGAGGATTTGCTCGGCGCGGCGCTTAAGCGACTCGGAATGGATGCGTGATGTGGGAAGCCGATGACTCTCAGGACCTGTGGGCGACGCCCGGCAACTCGCCGGCGGCATCCATGGCGCACGGCGAGCGCATGGTGGGCTCGGAGCTGACGGCCGAGGACCTCGATGTCGATCGCACTTTGCGCCCCCAGCGCCTGGACGATTACTGCGGCCAGGAGCATATCAAGCAGAGCCTGCGCGTGTTGATCGAAGCGGCGCAGAGCCGTGGCGAGACGCTCGACCACGTGATCTTCTCGGGCCCTCCGGGTCTGGGCAAGACCACGCTGGCTACGGTTATCGCCAACGAGCTGGGCGCTCAGATCAAGACGACGAGCGGCCCCGCTATTGCGCGCACCGGCGACCTGGCAGCCATCCTTACTAACTTGCAGCCGGGTGATGTGCTGTTTATCGACGAGATCCACCGCCTCAACCGTTCGGTCGAGGAGGTCCTGTACCCCGCGATGGAGGACTTTGCCCTCGATATCGTGATTGGCAAGGGTCCGGCGGCGCGCTCGATTCGCCTGGATATTCCCAAGTTTACGCTGGTAGCGGCAACGACCCGCTCAGGCATGTTGACCGGCCCGTTGCGCGACCGCTTTGGCATTTCATATCGCCTGGATTACTACACGGTCGAGGAGCTCGCGCAGATTGTGACGCGCTCGGCGACTATCCTGGGCGTGACGATCGACCATCCCAGTGCACTCGAGATCGGCTCGCGTTCGCGCGGCACGCCGCGCTTGGCTAACCGTTTGCTCAAGCGCGTGCGCGACTATGCGCAGGTGCGTGGCAACGGTCCCATTGAGCTTGATATTTGCCGTCAGGCGCTCGAGTTCTTCGAGATCGATGAGCTTGGTCTGGACTGGATGGATATTCGCATTTTGGAGACACTCGCTAAGACGTTCTCCGGACGTGCCGTGGGCCTGACAACGCTTGCCAGCGCGGTGGGCGAGGACCCGGGAACGCTCGAGGATGTCTATGAGCCCTATCTGCTGCAGTGCGGCTTGATGATTCGCACGCCCCAGGGCCGCCAGGCAACGCTTCGCACCTTTGAGCACCTGGGGATTGAACCTACCGTTTAGGGCGCTTTGTTTTGGCGGGCTGTTAAGCTATCGCTGAGCATTGGATAAACATATCGCCATTCATCGGTTACGGGTGTTTTACTATTGCGCGCCCGTGCTATGCTGAATTGGTCTTTTTCTCATTCGGTAACGAAAGGACCGCCCATGCCTACTGACATCGAAATCGCACGTTCTGTCACGCCGCTGCCTATTACCGAGGTGGCCAAGAACGCCGGCGTCGACGTTAAGCACCTTATTCCGTACGGCTTCGACAAGGCTAAGGTCGACTATTCACTGCTCAACGAGCCGACCGATCACCAGGCCAAGCTCGTTCTCGTGACCGCTATCAATCCAACGCCTGCGGGCGAGGGCAAGACCACCACGACCATCGGTCTGGCCGATGGCCTGCGTCGTCGCGGCGTCAAGAGTGCCGTGGCCCTGCGCGAGCCTTCGCTCGGTCCCGTCTTTGGCGTTAAGGGCGGTGCTGCCGGCGGCGGCTGGGCCCAGGTCATCCCCATGGAGGACATCAACCTGCACTTTACCGGCGACTTCCATGCTATCGGTGCCGCCAACAACCTGCTGGCCGCCATGCTTGACAACCATATTCAGCAGGGCAATCAGCTCGGTATTGACGTTAAGCGCATCACTTGGAAGCGCGTCGTCGATATGAACGACCGTCAGCTGCGCCACGTCATCGACGGTATTGGCGGTAAGGCCCAGGGCGTGCCGCGCGAGGACGGCTTCGATATCACCGTCGCCTCCGAGGTCATGGCAATCCTGTGCCTGTCTACGAGTATCAGCGACCTCAAGGAGCGCCTGGGCGAGATCGTCGTCGGCTACAGCTTTGCCGGCGAGCCCGTCCGTGCCCGCGACCTTAAGGCCCAGGGTGCCATGGCCGCGTTGCTTAAGGACGCGCTCAAGCCCAACCTGGTGCAAACGCTCGAGGGCACGCCCGCGTTTGTCCACGGCGGCCCCTTCGCCAACATCGCCCACGGCTGCAACTCTATCATGGCCACGCGTATGGCGATGCGCTTTGGCGATGTCGCCATTACCGAGGCTGGCTTCGGTGCCGATCTGGGCGCCGAGAAGTTCCTCGACATCAAGTGCCGCATGACGGGCGTTCGCCCCAGCGCCGTCGTGATCGTCGCGACCGCTCGTGCGCTGAAGTACAACGGCGGTGTTGCCAAGGCCGACCTCAACGAGGAGAACCTCGAGGCACTCAAGGCCGGCATGCCCAACCTGCTGCGTCACGTCGACAACATCCAGAACGTTTATGGTCTGCCCTGCGTGGTCGCCATCAACCGCTTCCCGACGGACACCGAGGCTGAGCTTGCGCTCATCGAGTCCGAGTGCCAGAAGCTCGGCGTCAACGTTAAGCTTTCCGAGGTCTGGGCCAAGGGCGGCGAGGGCGCGCTCGAGCTGGCCGATGAGGTCATGCGTCTGATTGAGCAGCCGAGCGAGTTCAAGTTTGCCTATGAGGACGGCGCCGATGTGGCCGACGCTCTCGAGGCCATTGCCACCAAGGTCTACCGCGCCGACGGCGTTGACTTTACGCCGGCTGCCAAGCGCCAGCTCGCCGAGCTGCGCGAGAACGGCTTTGGCAACCTGCCGGTGTGCGTGGCCAAGACGCAGTACAGCTTTAGCGACAACGCCAAGGCCCTGGGCGCTCCCGAGAACTTCCGCATCACGGTGTGCGAGCTCAAGGTTTCCGCCGGTGCCCACTTTGTGGTCGCATTGACCGGCAGTGTTCTGACCATGCCGGGTCTGCCCAAGGTGCCCGCGGCCGAGAATATCGACGTCGATAACGACGGCAACATCACTGGCCTGTTCTAGGCCTGTTGCCCCTAGCTACCTGCCCGCCCCGCCGTGCCCCCAAGGCCCGGCGGGGCTTTTGTTTTCTAGCCGCGCTTGTCTTGTAGATATGGACGGGCTCTGTCCGTCACGGGCTTTTGCGCGGGTAGAATGCATGGATAACTTGAGGCTCACGCGCGACGGAAAGGAATCGTTGCATGGATCAGGACAAGACAACCGTGATGGGCGGCTACGGTTCCGCGCAGGCTGGCGATAGCGCCGATGCGACCCGCGTTGTTCCCAACCCCGGTTATACCGACCCCGCCGCGACGCAGCCTTCGGCCGAGCCCACCCGGGTTATGGGCTATGGCGACACGGCGCAGGATTCTTACGCTGCATCTTCGCAAGGCCCCTATGGCAACGCAGCTCCGGACCCGTTTGATTACGCGCCGCAGGATTCTTATGCCGCCTCGACGCCGAATCCCTATGATGACCTGCCGCAAAATCCCATTCCGCAGCCTCAGCAGACGACGCATATGCCTCGCACGGCGCAGTCTCGCTACGAGTCGCGCGAGCCGTATCGCGAGTACCCCAAGTCGATTCCGCAATATGGCGAGGACGAGGAGAAGAAGCCGTCGCGTTCGTCGAGCGTGATCAAGAAAATCCTCATCGTGCTGGCGATCTTCTTTGCGCTGTCGGTTGTGTTTGCCATTGTGTCGGGCATGCTCAACAAGCGAGGGAGTTCAACGGCCGATACCGCTGCCGAGCAAACCGAGTCCGCCTCGTCTAGCACCGTCGATCTGAGCGATATCCCGGGGCAGTACTGGTCCAACGCCAAGAAACTTCTCAAGTCGCGCGGCGCCAATCTTTCGAATGCCGTGGTCCTGACTGATGATGGCTCAACGCCCGTCGTCGATGCCAACTGGGTCGTTACTTCTGCTTACTATAACGACAGCGGCAACCTCGAAATTCAACTCACGCACAAGAATAGCTCGGGCAACTCGTCCGGCGGCCAAAGCGGTACCGACAGCTCGAGTTCCAACACGCTGGAAGACCTGAGCAACAAGGCGCAGGAATTGGGAGACAAGGCGCAAGAGCTGGGCGATACGACACAAAACCTGGGCGATACCGCGCAGAACTTGGGAGACATGGCGACGGATGCCTGGAACGCCCTACAAAACGGCATTTCGGGCGCACAGGGAAACTAGCGGCTGAGCGGAGCGGGGCTACAGCTGCTCTGCCGGACGGTCGGGCGAGCTAAAGCCCGAATCAAACGTGACGACGCATGACGCATCGGGCCGGCGCTCGTGCACGATGCGCGTGACGAGCTCCAGCAGCTCCTCGTCGGATATGTCAAAGCCGTCGGGACGCACCAGGTCAAACGAAACGAACTCGTCGTGCTCGTGCAGGTCGTGGATGGAAAGCGTGGGGTCAATCTGCGCTACGCCGCGCTTGACCCAGCCGCGCAGGTCGTCACCGGTTGTTGCGATGGGGTCGCAATGTAGCGTGATATCGATGCCCATCTGGCGTTTGATATCGTGCTCGATGGTGTCCAGAATCTCGTGGTGCTCAAAGGCATCGCCCTCGCCGGGCATTTCTACGTGTGCGCTGGCAAACTGACGGCCGGGGCCGTAGTCGTGCACCATCAGGTCGTGTGTACCCAGGACTTGGGGGTACGACATGATCCTATCGCGAATTTCCTGGACGAGCTTGGGGTCGGGCGCTTGTCCCAGCAGCGGGCTGATGGCGTCGCGCACCAGGCCCATGCCGCTGATGCAAATAAAGATGCCCACGCCCAGGCCCGCCCAGCCGTCAAGGTCAAAGCCGGTCGCTTGCGAAATAAGTGCCGCCGCCAAGACCGAGCTCGAGGTGATGACATCGTTTTTTGAGTCCTGCGCCGTGGCGATGAGCGTCTCCGAGTCGATGCGGTTGCCCAGCGTGCGGTTGAACGCCGCCATCCAAAACTTGACGAGCATGGACAGGACAAGGGCGGCCATGGAGAGCGCCGAATACGCGGTGGGGGAGGGCTTGATGATCTTGGTAACCGACTCTAGGATCAGGTTGATGCCGACGGCACAAACGAGGACGGCGACAAACAGGCCGGCGAGGTATTCGTAGCGGCCGTGGCCATAGGGGTGGCCTTCGTCGGCCGGGCGGCTGGCAAGTCGGAATCCGAGCAGGCTCACGATGTTGCTCGAGGCGTCGGAGAGGTTGTTGAAGGCGTCGGCGATGAGCGAGACGGAGCCGGCGAGCAGGCCCGCGATGCCCTTGGCTAGGCACAGGGTGATGTTGAGGCCAATGCAGATAAGGCTTGCGGCAAAGCCCGCGTTGGTGCGACAAGTTGTATCGACCGGCTCGTCCTCACTGCCGGGAACAAGCGTATGTACCAGCCGATTTACAAATAGCATGGCGTACCTCCTCGCATTCTCATTAAGGGGATAGTGTAGCTCGCATGGACGCGCCGTGCGCCGGTGCTCAGAAAATGCAGCAATGGTCTGCTGGTGCTAACGAGTGGGGCTTCTTGCCCGACCGGGTGCTCCATTTTGGGCCACATGGGTATGGGCATGTGCCTGCCTGCCCGACATACTTAATGTCGACAGCCCCTGTGCAAAGGAGGACGTATCCATGGACGAGATGTTTGCCATTAAATGCCAAAACTGCGGCGGCCCTATGTACTCACACCAGGCTAAGCGCAGCTTTGAGTGCGCCTATTGCGGCACGGTCGTTCCGTGGCAGACCGATGCGGGGGAGCCCAAGAGCGCCCTGGGCATTCGCCATGCGCCGCTGACGGTTGTCGATGGGCTGCTTAAGCTCACCCATGTGTCACAGCTCGAGCGCCCGGTGGACCCCGACTGGTATTTCTTCAATTCGTACTGGCGCAACCAGTCGGTTCTGGAGCATCTGCTGTGGGAGGACCGCGGCACGGCGCAGGAGTTCCAAGAGGCAACGCACGTGAGCATTCCCTGCCCCTTCTGCGGTGCGTCCTTTGAGGGGTCATCGACCCAGCGCGTGTTTGAGTGCCCGTCCTGCGGCAATAAGATCGGCGTTGCCGACCTGCTCAAGCCCGGTACCTTTAGCAAGCGCCTGACTATGGGCGTTGGTGCCGAGTATGTGCCTGAGCAGGGTATTCCCTGCGAAATCTCGCCGCAGCAGGCGCGCGCCAACGCGCTGCAGCTGGTGCGCCAGTACCCCGATGCCTTTGCCGGGCACGACGTGGAAGACGCGATTCAAAATGACATGATGCTCTTCTACTTCCCCATGGCGCTGGCGGACTTGCGCATGATGGCGTCCTTCCCGGGCAAGGGGCTGAGCAAGGAGACCTTGGTGTACTACGAGGTGCTCGACTGGGCGTATCCGCGGGCAAACTACCTGGACGTTCGTCTTATGAGCATTTTGGAGCCGTGGGACTTTGCCAAGGTTGGACCGTTTGACCCGGCCATGCAGGAGGGCGACTTTCGCGTTGTCTCCGTCGATGCGTCTACCAAGGACCAGGTGGTCATTGATAAGCTGGCGCTCGACGTTGCCGGCAACGACGCCGAGGCGGTGCTGGGGCTCAATAAAAAGAGCATCCGCGCCTGGGCGCGCAAGGCCCGCAAGCATAAGGACGGCCTGGTGATGGTGCCGGTCTACTTTGTCGATCGTCCGGCGACGGACAGCCGCGAAGGCGAGCAGGTACGCATCGCCGTGAACGGCCAGACGGGTCGTGCAGCCGCGGTGGTGTTTAGCGACAAGCGCGAGACGCATGTGGTGGCGTCACTCAACCCGAGCCTGCATCTGTCCGGTGAAAGCACTGTGCATGCCACGCCCATCGAGGTCAAATACGTTAAATCGCCCTTCCTGTACCAGATCGTGCGCCGTGGAGGCGGCGAGCAACCGCGCCAGGTTGCAGCCGCCGTCGAGGGTTCCTACCGAGAGGAGAAGCCCAAACGCAAGGGCTTGCTCGCTGCGATTTTTGGTAAGTAGGAGAGCGGTGCTGGTTGGTCTTATGACGCTATAGCCAGGGGCACGGGGCGGCTCGCAGGAGTGCGGGCCGCCCTGTTTTTATGCGGCGACAAGGCCCGTAGGCACTCCATTAAACGCTCATGCTCACAGCGCAAACGTTGAGCAACATTACGTTTGCCGATAGCTATTAAAAAATGTCCACTCGCGGTAGTAGTATCAAAAAAAGGGGTCCCAAATGGAACCCCTCTGGCAAGTCAAATTGTCCCCTACGGGACGCCTTCCAAGGAAGGCATTTTTGGCAAAGCCGTATTTTGACTCGCAGTGTCGATGTAACTGGTAATCGACAAGGCAACTGTAACACAGCGCGGAAGGGCTGGTCGACATGAATTTAAGAAACTGCTCTGACGACTACAATATCGGCCTCGACATGGGAACCGGCTCCGTTGGTTGGGCGGTGACCGATGCCCAGGGCAAGCTTCTGCATTTTAAGAAGCAGCCGACGTGGGGCAGTCGTTTATTCGATAGTGCGCAGCCGGCGTTCGAGGCGCGCGTTCATCGTGGGCAGCGTCGCCGTTACGTGCGCCGCCGCTGGCGCCTTGACTTGCTGCAAAAGCTGTTCGAGCCTGCAATGAGCGAGGTCGATCCGGGCTTTTTCATGCGACTCAATCAATCGCGAACCATCGAAGGCGATCCGATCTTTACCAAGGACTTCACGAAGGCCGATTACTACGATCGCTTCCCGACCATCTATCATCTGCGCACTTACCTTATGGACACCGATGAGCAGGCCGATCTTCGATTGGTGTATCTCGCAATCCATAACATCGTTAAGCATCGCGGTAACTTCTTGCGCCAGGGAGAGAAGCTGACGGCAAAGACGGCAAAGACATCCGATGCCCTTAAGAATCTCAATGGTGCCCTGAAGGCATGGTGCGAATCGAGAGAATATGATTTCGCGAAGCTTGATGAACTCTCTGTAGCGAAGATCCTGGCTGATGAGCGATCTTCTCGTTCGCAAAAGGCAAAAGACATCCAGGCACTTGTAAAAGTGGACACTGCGGATACGGCTGCGAATAAAAAGCTGGCAAAGGCTTTGTCGAGCGCTGTCGTCGGCCTCCAATGCGAGTTCAAAGACGTGTTTGGCGATTTTGAATGCGAGGCAACTAAGCTTGCGCTTTCGGATGACGAGAAGCTAGAAGCGCTGCAGGCCGCTTGTCCCGATGACTGCGTGGAACTTCTTGAGTCCGTTTGCGGTGTTTACTCTGCTTACGTGCTGCAGGGGCTTTTGTCTTATGCCGAGGGACAGACAATCTCGGTCAACATGATCAAAAAATACAAGTGTTACGCGAATGATCTTGATCGGCTCAAGACTTTGGTCCGCGAATATGCTCCCGGCTCATATGAGTCATTCTTCCGCGGCGCAACCTATCACGATTCGAATAGCGATGACCCCTTGCGCGACTACGATGCCTCTAAGGCACAGGGTTACACCGCATATGACCTGCATAAACTGTCTTATGATGACTTCGCTAAATCCGTAAAGAAGCTCTTCGCGGGAACGGGCGCGGAGACGGATGAGCGCTATATCGCCATGATGGACGCATTCGACAAACAGCGCTTTTTGCGTCGCCTTAAGACAAGTGATAACGGTGCCATCTACTATCAGCTGCATCTTGAGGAGCTGCAGGTCATTCTCAAAAACCAGGGCCGCTTCTATCCGTTCCTCAAGGACGAGGCTGCGAAGATCGAGAGTCTGGTCACATTCCGTATCCCGTACTATGTGGGACCGCTGACGCCTAAAAATGCTGCCCAGGACAAACACGGCAACCACCGATTCCAATGGTCCGAGCGCAAGCCCGGCATGGAAGATGCGACGATCACGCCTTGGAACTGGGACACCGTGATCGATAAGAATAAGAGCGCAGAGAACTTTATCCTGCGCATGACGGGTGATTGCACTTATCTTGCTGGTGAAAAGGTGCTTCCCAAGCAGTCTCTGCTCTATGAGGAGTTCTGCGTTCTGAATGAACTCAATGGCGTTCGCTGGTCCGAAGATGGTGACGATTGGCAACGCCTGGATGCCGCGCAGCGCGAAGGCATTGTCCATGAGCTTTTCCATAAAAAGCGTCGCGTTACCTACAAGATGATTGCCGACTGGCTTGTAAAAGAGGGCGACGCGACAAATCCGGTTGTCCGCGGTGGCCAGGGCGAGAGCGGTCTTGAATCAAAGATGGGCTCGTACATTTTCTTTGCCAAGGATATCTTTGGCGTGGACGAGTTGAGCCGCGCCGAGTATCCGGTTATCGAAAAGATCATTCTTTGGAACACGTTGTTCGAGGACCGCTCGATCCTTAAGGAAAAATTGCAGGATGAGTTTGGCCCCAGTGGCAACGGAATGCTCGATGCCGAGCAGATTAAGAAGATCTGCAAAAAGCGCCTGACTGGTTGGGGGCGTCTGTCGGAGAAGTTCCTGACGGGTATTAGGATTGATACGCAAGCTGGTCGCTCTATGAGCATCATGGACGTGCTGCGAGAGGGAAACCCCAGCTCTGAGCGTCGCCTGGGCGAGACCATGGTGATGATGGAGATTCTCCACGACAACACGCTGGGCTTCCAGGAAAAAGTGGATGAACACAATCGCAAATACTACGCCGAACATGAGAAGTCTCTAGGCGTAAATGAGCTCCCTGGATCTCCGGCGATTCGTCGCAGCTTGAATCAAGCGATTCGCATTGTTGACGAAATCGCAAAGATTGCGGGGCACGCGCCGGCCAACGTTTTTGTTGAGGTGACTCGCGACGAGGACGAAAAGAAGAAGGGCAAGCGGACTACGAAGCGCTGGGACGCCATCGAGGATGCGCTCAAGGCGTTTAAGGCCGAGGGCGGCGACCTGGCTGTTATGGACGATTTCAAGGAGCTCAAGGCAGCCAATGTAGACCTTGACGAGCGCCTGACCCTCTATTTGATGCAGAACGGCAAATGCCTGTATTCCGGCCGTGCTATCGACCTCAACAAGCTTATGGCGGGCTCGGGTGAGTACGAGGTCGACCATATCATTCCGCGCGCCTATATTAAGGACGACAGCCTCGAAAACAAGGCGCTGGTGTACCGCGAGGAGAATCAGCACAAGACCGACCAGCTTTTGATTGATAAGAGCATTCGCTGGAAGATGGGCGAGACGTGGAAACAGCTGCACCAGGTGAAGCTCATTGGCGATAAAAAGTATCGCAACCTGCTGCGTTCTTCCATAAACGAGAACGCCATGAAGGGCTTTGTCGCGCGTCAGCTCGTGGAGACGAGCCAGATGGTTAAGATGGCGCAGGCGTTGCTTGAGGCGCGTTATGCCGACGAGGGAACGAAGATCGTTCCCGTTAAGGCGAGCGTATCGCACAACCTTCGTGAGGCGGCCGGCTTGCTCAAATGCCGCGAAGCCAACGATTTCCATCATGCGCATGATGCCTATTTGGCATGCCGCTTGGGGCTGTTTATTCAGCTGCGCCACCCCGGAATGTATGAGAACCCCATTGGCTACTCGCACGTGATTAAGAAATACGTGCGCGAGCAGTCTGAGCTGTTTAAGAAAACCCATCGCATGCCTGGATCTGCCGGATTTGTCGTCAATAGCTTTATGACTGCAGGTTTTGACCCCGAGACGGGCGAGGTCTTTGACGATGCCTGGACCGAGGACGATGAGGTCAAGCGTTATAGGGGAAAGTATCTTCCGGACGGCTGGAACGCGGCAGCGGAGGTCGAGGGCATTCGCAGCGCGCTCAACTATCGCCAGTGCTACATCTCGAGGATGCCACAGGAGGATACGGGTGCGTTCTGGAAGGCAACGATTTACTCACCGCGTGATCCCAAGATGGGCGCAAAGCTTGAGTTGTCGACCAAGCAGGGGCTTGATGCCAAGCAATACGGTGGTTTTTCGAGCCAGCAGTTTGCGTACTTCTTTATCTATGAGGCCAAAAAGAAGGGTAAGCCGGTGTTCCGGTTCTCTCAGGTTCCCGTGTGGCTTGCGGCGCGCATCGAGGGCGACTCGGCAGCGCTCGGCGAGTATGCGAGGGGACTCGCGGAGAAGGAGGGCCTAGAGTACGTCGGTATCACGAGGTCGAAGATCTACAAGAAGCAGCTGATTGAGGTGGATGGAGACCGTTTGATTATTACTGGCGCAAAGGAGGTCAGATCGGGCTCTCAACTGGCGTTTTCGCAGGATGAGATGAGCGCCTTGCTATTTGCTGACGAGATGCCAACTTCTGATGCTATCGCTGAGTTAAATACCATTTGGCTAGGCATCGATCAATCACTGTTCACTCTTAATAAGCGTTTGTCGCTGCAGCTAAATCTGGGCAGGTTTGATGAGGCGTACGCGAACCTTTCTGCTGAGCAGAGGAAAAAGTTGCTTACCGGTCTTATTGCGCTCGTAAATGGTAACGATCGAATCGTTGATTTGTCGATGGTGGGAGGTCCTTCTAAGGCGGGTCATATGAGCATCGTATTCTCTAAGTTGTTGAACGATCCGCAAGTCACATTCTTTATTGTTGACCAATCCGTAACGGGTATGTTCGAGAGAAGGACCCGTGTCGGGCTTTAGGAACATTGTCATTTCAAGCCCCTGCAAATTGCAGTACAAGGGCGGCTATATGGTTGTCCGCCGGGAGGACGACACGGCGAAAGTGCACCTTTCGGAGATTTCGTCGGTCGTTCTTCAGACCAACCAGGTGTTCATAAGTGCTTATTTGCTCTCTGAGCTTGCCAAGGCAAAGGTCGCGTTTGTCGTTTCTGACGAGAAGCGCGACCCCATTGGGCAGTATTTGCCGCTATACGGGGCCCATAACACCAGTAAGCGTATTGCAGAACAGCTTGAGTGGGGCGAACCAATCAAAAAGCGCGTATGGCAACGAATCGTGCGCGACAAAATCAAGCATCAATCTGATGTGCTTCACGCCCGTGCGCGTGAGGAGCAAGGTGAGACGCTCAAGAGTATTGTTGCCGAGGTGCGCTCTGGAGATACAACAAATCGCGAGGGTCATGCCGCTCGACTGTATTTCAGCTCTCTTTTTGGCCCGTCCTTCTCGAGGGATGACGATACGCCTCTGAATGCCGCTCTCAATTACGGATATGCGATTCTGCTATCGAGTGTCAATCGCGAGATCGCTGCACGCGGATACCTTACGCAGGCTGGAATCTGCCACAGAAATGAGTTTAACCAGTTCAACTTGAGCTGCGATTTTATGGAGCCGTTTAGGCCGCTTGTCGACCGCATTGTATTCGATAACTTTGACGGCGAGTTCTCTAAGGAGACAAAGCTGCTTTTGGTTGACATGCTCAATCTAGGAATCGCATATCGAGGCGGCACATATCGCGTGGGCTCCGTAATCTCTCTGTACGTTGCTGACTGCTTCAAGGCACTTGATCGAAAGTTGTCGGTGGATGAAATCGAGTCGTTTGAGGTCGTATGAGTATCGGGGAAAGGATCAGATATATGAGGCTTGTCGTCTTCTTTGATTTGCCCGTCGATACCCCTGCGCAGAGAAAAGACTACCGGGTATTTCGCAAGTTTCTTCTTAAAGACGGTTATCTTATGCTCCAGGAGTCCGTGTATGCAAAGCTTGTTGTTAATGATGGGGCGGCGGGAAGCGCGGTGCAAAGACTCAGAAAACATCGCCCGCCAGCTGGCCTTGTACAAGTTTTGCGTGTGACCGAATCTCAATTTTCGACCATGGAATACATAACGGGAAACCGCGAGGCCCATGAGGAAATAGATACGATGGAGGAGCTTCTGGTTTTATGAGGCTCGTGTTTTCGGGACTTGAAAACCCAGTGGAGTTAACCGCGGGGGAGACTTCGGTTCTGCAAGTCGAGAATTCGGCTCTGTTCGCGCGGATTGTGGCTTCTCTGCAAAACGGATTGGGGCGCCAGGCGTTGGAGCCTTATTCCCTTTGGAAAGACGATGAGGAGATTAAGCCCGGCAGCGCTCTGATGGTGGTGCCTGATGCACTGAATCTTCCATGGGATGACCGTGCATTTATGACCGCAATCACCAAGAAGGTTGAGCGTGAGTTTCTAGAAGACGAAGATCTGCGTATGCAGGTGGAAGAGGCTGAACGTGCAATAAAGCTGCGTTTAGGCGGATTGAGCCTTGGCTTTAATGCCGATTTGGGGTTTGGGTTAGAATGGGATTTGAAGCGCTACCTTAAGTTTTTGGGATTTGGTGCAGCGCCTCAAGAAGATAAATCGTTCCTTGATAATCTGCTGAATTTCCTTTCATTTGCTCTTGACGCTGGCTGCAGAAAAACAATCGTATTTGTAAATCTCAAAACTTTTTTGACGGAAAATGAGCTGCAAACGCTCTATGATCACGTGTTTTTCCTTAAGTTGAGCCTGTTGCTCCTGGAGAATAAAAAAGATACCATGTCTTACGGACATGAACATAAACTAACGGTTGACCTGCAGTTTTTAGAGCATTGAAAGAACTGGTCGGTTAGATTGAACGTCCCATCGCAGTCGGGAATTTGCTCCAATGGTTTTGGAGCAGTGTCGATCTAACTGGTAATCAAAC
>CATXJW010000014.1 GCA_958370325.1 uncultured Collinsella sp.
GGCATCCCGCCGTTGCTGCAAACACAACATATTGTGTTTTCGAACATATGCTCGAGGGTGGTGCACAATGGTCGGGGGGGCGAGCGGAGGGGAAGGGCGGGGGAAGGAGTGGGGAAAGGTGTTGAAAAATGGGTCGGTTCCCCATATTATTAATGACGTCGACAGGCGGGGTGGTTCCCCGCGTACGTGCCATCTGAGTAACCGAGGGGAGGGCGCACATGGGAATGACGGGTGCATACGAGCGCAATCTCGATGCAAAAGGTCGTCTGTCCCTGCCTGCACCCCTTCGTGAGGAGCTTGGAGAGCACGTTCGCGTGTTTAAAGCCCTGGATGTCGATGCTCTGTACGTGTTCTCTGCCGAGGCCTTCGATAAGTGGGTCGAAGGACTCTTCGCGGGTCGTGAGGGCCACGAGGGTTTTAACCCGCGTGACATCAACGACCAGAAGCTCATGAGGGCGATCAACAAGCGCACCACGTCGATGGATGTGGACAGCGCGGGTCGTATCGGTCTTTCTGAGTCTCTCCGCAAGCAGGCGAACCTCGACCGCGAGGTCACGGTTGTGGGCAACTACGACCACCTTGAGGTTTGGGACCGCGCTACGGCCGATGAGGACGATGATGACGAGGCCCTGCTGGACCTCTTCTTCTCGTAAGGGCAAGGCACGAGTAACGGATGGAGCGTGGGATCTTGACACAAGAATATCGGCATGAACCTGTCATGCTCGGCGAAGTGCTTGAGTCGCTGCAGCTCAAGAGCGGCTCCGTCGTCTGCGACTGCACCCTTGGCGGTGCCGGCCATTCGGTAAAGATGGCCGCGCAGGTGGGGGAGACCGGCCTTTTGCTCGGCGTCGATCAGGACGACATGGCCCTCGAGGCCGCTGGCGCCCGTCTGGACCGCGAGGTTCCCGGCGTACCGCACCAGCTGCTGAAGGGCAACTTCGGCGACTTGGACGAGCTGCTTTGCTCGGCCGAGGTGCCCGGGGTCGATGGCTTCCTGTTCGACTTGGGCGTTTCGTCGCCGCAACTCGATATCCCTGGCAGGGGCTTTTCGTACAACGAGGACGCCCCATTGGACATGCGGATGGATCCGGGTAACAACACCTTAAACGCAGCTGAGGTCATCAACACCTATAACGAACACGACCTCGCCCGGATTCTACGCGTCTACGGCGAAGAGAAGTTCGCCTCGCAGATCGCGCGTGAGATCGTGCGCCGCCGCGAGCATGAGCCGATCGAAACCACCGGTCAGTTTGTCGAGATCATCAAGGCTGGTATTCCCGCTGCCGCTCGTCGGCATGGCGGACACCCGGCCAAGAAAAGTTTCCAGGCCATTCGCATCGAGGTCAATCACGAACTTGATGTGCTCGAGCGAGGGCTAGACGCCGCCACAAGGTGGCTCAACCCGGGCGGACGCATCTGCGTCATCTCGTATCACTCGCTCGAGGACCGTATCGTAAAGAACCACTTTAAGGAGATGAGCCAGGGGTGCACGTGTCCGCCGGAGATTCCGGTGTGCGTGTGCGGCAACGTGCCGATACTCAAGGTCATCACCCGCAAACCCCTGGTTGCCCAACCCGATGAGGTTGCGCGCAACCCTCGGGCGAGATCAGCCAAGATCCGCGTGGCGCAGCGTCTGTAGACGCGACCGCGCGATATTGGACCTCCCGCTCGCACCATAAACGAAGCTTAAACACACTACCAACGTACTCGGGATGGGAGGCGGCATATCATGGGCTACAACACCTCAAACGCAGCACTCGCCTATGATATGAACGCCATGCCCGCCTATCGTGAGGCACCGCAGGCTCCCGTTGCTCCCCGCGAGCAGCGCACGCCGCGCTTTGATGTCTACACGGGCGCGGGCCGTCAGGCAAACCAGGCGGTAAGCCCGGTTTTCATGAGCGTTCTTAAAACGTTTTGCATCATTGCGGCCATCTTCATGACGATCGGTGTCGCCCGCGTGGCGCTCGCCGGCGTTACGGCCCAGGTGCTCAACAGCAATGCCGCGCTTACCAACACGCTCGAGAAGGCAACCGATGAGAGCTCCGACCTGGAGGTCATGCATTCGGTCTATGGTGCCGACACGCGCATTCGCGACCTTGCGGGCGCTTATGGCATGGTGGAGCCCAGCGAGAGCGTTACACTTGATTTTTCGCAGGATGCAGCCGCGGGCGCTAGCTCGACCGCGACTGCTCAGTAACAAGACGGTAGCTGAGTATGACAAATGACTATCGCCGCGGTTCCGACGGGGGTCGCGGTTCTGGACGTCCCTCATCGCGGGGACGTTCTGGTTATCAAGGAACGGGTCGGCCATCTTACAACGCGAGGCCGTCCTATGGCAACGACCCCGCGTCGCGTCTCCGTAGCTCGAGTGGTCCTCAAATGCATAACACCAGACCGCGCAAGAGCTCGTCGACCGAATGGCTCACGGGCACGCCGCTGCCCCGTCGCAAAGCCGTCATGGGCTTCATCGGGTTTGGCTTGGGTTTGGGCGTCCTTCGCCTTGCCGACTATCAAATCGTGGAAGCCGATAAGTTACGCGACCGTGCCGATGCACGTCGCTTGCTTGCGCAGACGCTGTATGCCAAGCGCGGTACCATCTACGACCGTAACGGCAACGTGCTGACGTCGTCGGTCGAATGCCGCAACATCGCCGTGAACCCTCAGCTTATCGAGGACGTTGACAAGACGGTCTCGGCACTGGTCAAAGCTACGGGCATCGATAAGAAAACCTGTCGTGATCTCGTTATGTCCGATGGCACCTGGGTGTATATCAAACGCCAGGTGGACGAGGACGATGCTGCGGCGCTGGAGAAGAAGAATCTGCCCGGCGTGCTCTTTGAGCAGGCCATGAAGCGCGTATATCCTTATGGCAACCTGGCATCGCAGGTGCTTGGCGTGGTAAACGTGGACAACGACGGTCTTACGGGCCTCGAAAAACAGTACAACAAGCTTTTGACCGGAACCAACGGTTCGCTGGTGCGCGAGCGGGCAAGGGACGGTAGCTATATCGCGGGCGGTGCCTATAAGAAGGTTGCCGCGGTGGACGGCGTGGACATCGTGACGACGCTCGATGTCAATATCCAGCGTGCCGCTGAGGACGCCCTGGCCGAGGCGGTCGAAAAGACCAAGGCCAAGAATGGCTCGGCCCTGGTCACCGATCCCACGACGGGCGAGATTCTGGCGGCATGCTCGTATCCGACATATGACCAGACCGATCTGGAAAACGCCAAGACCGAGGACATGAACTTGCGCCTGGTTACCGATGCCTACGAGCCCGGCTCGGTCTTTAAGACGCTCGTGGCCGGTGCCGGTTTCGACTTGGGAGCCGTGCGTTCGAGCACGTCGTTTGAGGTGCCTGCGAGCATTAAGGTTGGCGACGACACCGTTACCGACGCCGATAAGCGCGACTACACCATGACCATGGACGTGCGCGAGATGATGCGCCGTTCGTCCAATGTGGGCTTTGTCCTGGTGGGACGCAAGATCGGTGCCGATGATTTTGCCACCTATGTGGACAAGTGGGGCATCGGTCATAGCTCCGGTGTCGATTTTCCGGGTGAGAGTCTGGGTATCGTCAAGGAGCGCGACCAGTACGACGGCGCCACGCTGGGCTCGATGAGCTTTGGCCAGGCGCTGTCCGTCTCGCCGATTGAGGTCGCACGTGCCGTGGGCGGCATCGCGAACGGCGGCGTGATGATGACTCCGCACTTCTATAAGTCCAGCAAGGGCGATGAGAAGGACTGGGGCGAAGGCGAGCGTGCGATTTCGGACGACGCTGCCGCCCAGGTGACATCGTGCATGCAGACGGTCGTGTCCGAAGGCACGGGCGTTGGCGGAGCGGTCGATGGCTATGACGTGGCGGGCAAGACCGGTACGGCCGAGCGTGCTGACGAGAACGGCGGTTACCTCAAGGAGAACTACATGTCGTCCTTTATGGGCTTTGCGCCGGCACAATCGCCCAAGGTGCTGTGCTATATCACACTCGATGGAACGCCGAGCGGCTCGGATGCCGCCGCGGTGCCATTCCAGTCCATTATGGCCAACGCACTCGACGTGCTGGGTATCCCGCGCACGAAGTAGGGGGTTACAATCTTGAGCGTGGTCTGCCGTTTGATCTGAAGGGTGTTCACATGCCCTGCACCACGCGCGCATGGCACTGGGATACAATACGCCGATAGCATTATTAGGTTTACAGGGGAGCTGCAATGATAGAGATCGCCGTCAACAACCTCGCGGCCTCAACGGGGGCCCGAACCGTGACGGAAGAAGTCGATCGGGTATGCCGCGGGTGCGTTATCGACTCGCGTCAGGTCGAGGAGGGGACGATCTTTGTCGCCTTCCCCGGCGAAAAGGTCGACGGCAATGATTTTGCCTCCCGTGCCATCGAGTCGGGTGCCGGTGCCGTCGTGATGACGCGTGAGCCCGATGCCGAGCTCGTTTCGCTGGCGCAGGACAAGGGATGCGCCATCTTGCTGACCGACGACCCCGAGGAGTTCTTGCTGCGCCTGGCGCATGTTTATCGCTTGGAGCTTGGCTGCCTGGTCGTCGGCATTACCGGTTCGATTGGCAAGACGACGACCAAGGACGTGCTCGCCGCCGTGCTTGCCAAGCGTTATCGCGTCTGGGCCACCAAAGGCAATTTCAACAACTTGATCGGCATGCCGCTCACGGTGCTTTCCGCTCCGGCCGATACCGAGGTTCTGGTGCTCGAGATGGGCATGAACCATTTTCATGAGATTGAGCGCCTGTCCCAGTCTGCCAACCCCAATCTTGCCATCGTGAGCAAGATCGGAACCTCCCACATCGGTATCCTGGGCAGCCGCGAGAACATCGCCCGCGCCAAGTCCGAGATTGTCCAGGGCATGTGCGCCGCCGGCGACTTCTCGCCGTTGCTGGTTTTGGGTGGCGAGGACGACTTTACGCCGTTCATTCGCGATACGTTCGCCCAGCCTGCGGGTATTGACGTGATGCTGGCAGGCGTCTCGGACGACGACGAGGTCCGCGCGCGCGACATTCGCGTCGATGACGAGGGCCATCCGGTCTTTACGCTCGACTTTGGTCAGGGCGACACGGTCGATACCATGCTGGCCATTCCCGGCGTGCAGTCCGTGCCCAATGCCGTCAAGGCCGCCGCGGTCGCCTATCGTCTGGGCGTTACGCCCAAGCAGATCGATGCTGCCTTTAGGGGCCTTACGATCACCGGTCACCGCCAGGAGATCAAGCGTGCCAAGAACGGAGCACGCATCATCGACGACTCCTATAACGCCAGTGCCGAGTCTATGGCTGCTGGCCTCGATTTGCTGTGCTCGCTTTCGTGTGACGGTTCGCGCATGGCGATCTTGGGCGAGATGGGCGAGATGGGCGACGAGGCCCCCCGCATGCATGAGCTCGTGGGCGCCTATGCCGCCGCCAAGAAGCTCGACATGCTCGTGTGCGTCGGCGGCGAGCTGGCTCAGCTCATGGCCGATGCCGCACGTATGATGGGTATGGATGAGGACCGCATCCAGGTGTTCTCCGATTATCAGCAGGTGCTCGACCGCATGGGCGGCGCGCTTGAAAATCATGATGTTGTACTGGTCAAGGGTTCCCGTTTTGTTGAGCTCGACCGCTTTGTGGAAGGTGTGTGCTAGCCCATGTTCGGCAATCCCTCGTATCCTACGTATCAGGCCTTTTTGGGACTTGGCATCGCTGCCGCCATTGCGTTGCTGCTTATGCCGTGGTGGATCAAGCTGCTGAAGGTCGAGGGTATCGGCCAACAGGTCCGAGCCGACGGCCCCAAGCGTCATTTGATTAAACAGGGTACGCCGACCATGGGCGGCGTCATCATCCTTGTCGCGATCTCGCTGACCTGCCTGCTGATGGGCAAGCTCACCACCGAGCTCGTGCTCGTGCTGCTTGCCACGCTGGCCACCGGCGTTCTGGGTCTCATCGACGACCTGACCTCCGTCACGCATGGTCGCTCGCTCGGCCTGACGCCTCACGCCAAGATGATCGGTCTGACCATCATCTGCGTCACTTTTACCGTGCTCGCCGTCAATTGGTGCGGCGTCGCCCCCGAGATTCGTTTTCCCGGCGGCCTGACGATTGACCTCGGTGTTCTTTCGACCACCATCTGCGGCCTTTCGTTCCCGTGGCTCTACATCGTATTTTGCTGGCTGATGATCGCTGGTCTTTCCAATGCCGTGAACCTGACCGATGGTCTGGACGGCCTTGCCGGCGGCACTTCCATGATCGCCATGCTCGCCATGGCCGCCATGGCATTTTTGCACGGTGACGTGAACCTGTCCATCTTCTGCACGGCGTGCGCCGGTGCCTGCCTGGGCTTTTTGTGGTTCAATTGCTACCCGGCGAGCATCTTTATGGGCGATACCGGCTCGCTTGCCCTGGGTGCCGCTTTTGCCTGCACCTCCATCATGACCAACACCGAAGTCGTTTCCCTCATCATCGGCGGTCTCTTTATCGTCGAGACCCTGTCGGTCATGATCCAGGTCGTCTATTTCCACTTTACGCACAAGCGCGTCTTCCTTATGGCGCCCATTCATCATCATTTCGAAAAGAAGGGCTGGGCCGAGACCAAGGTCGTTATCCGTTTTTGGATTATCGCCGCGGCCTTTGGCGCCGTTGGCCTCGCCCTGTTCTTCCAGTTGGGATAGTGGTCTTTCATGCCTCTTGCTGATGTCTTTAGCCTGCTCGTTTTGGGGCAGGGTAAATCCGGTCTCGATGTCGCCCGTTGGGCGTTGGCCCACCCCGAGCGCGTGAGCGCCACGACCGTGTATGGCGGCGGTACCTCCGAGCCCAATGACGCCACACGTGCGCTCGAGGCGCAGGGCGCGTCGTTTGTCTACGGTACCGAGCAGGTCGAGGGTGCCTATGACGTGTGCGTGACATGCCCGGGTATCTCGGAGTTCTCGGCCTTCTTTAAGGCTGGGCGTGAGCATGCTGCTCAGATTATGGGCGAGCCCGAGTTTGCCTATCGCCTGTCTCCCCAAAATTGGATCGCCATCACGGGCACCAACGGCAAGACAACTACCACGTCGCTGACCGATTATCTGCTCAAGGCCGCCGGTGAAGCCAGCGTGGCCGTCGGCAACATTGGTGAGCCGCCGGTGAACGAGATCGACGGCCGCGCACACAATGAGTGGTTTGTGGCCGAGCTTTCGAGTTATCAGATTGCTACGACCGCCGAGCTTCATCCTCGCGTGGCGGTGCTGCTCAACATCACGCCCGACCACCTGGGCTGGCACAAGAGCCACAAGAACTATGCGCTTGCCAAGATCAAGTTGTTCGAGAATATGGTCGACGACGACCTCGTGGTTATCGACGTTGAGGATGCCGGCATCCATGAGTTCGATGAGTACATCTACACACCGGGCCGCCGCATCTGCAAGGTCGCTTTTGACGAGCCCGAGGGTGCAGACGCCGCCTTCGTGCGCGACGGCAAGATGATCGTGCGCCTGAAGGGCGTCGAGACTCAGCTTGTCGCCACATCCGAGCTCAAGATCTCGGGCCATCACAATGTCATCAATGCCCTATGTGCCGCCACGGCTGCTCTGGCCGTCGGTGCCGATCCCGAGGGCATTTGCCGCGGTTTGGCATCGTTCCAGCCGCTCGAACACCGCGTGGAACCCTGCGGAGAGATCGATGGTGTGCGCTACGTCAACGATTCCAAGGCAACGAACACCGATGCGGTCGAGAAGGCCCTGACGGCGTTTCCCGACGACGATGTGATTTTGCTGCTCGGCGGCCACGATAAGGGTACGCCGCTTGCGGACTTTGCCCGCGTCGTTATGGACAACGTGCGCTCGGTCGTTTGCTTTGGCGATGCGCGCGAGCGCTTTACCGCCGCTATGGACGAGGCCGATGTCGATGGTGACGTTGATATCGCCCAGGCCGATGACCTGCGCGATGCCGTTGACGTTGCCCGCTCGCTCTCGAGCCGCGGCGACGTGATCCTGCTTTCGCCCGCTTGCTCTTCGTTCGACGAGTTTTCGGGCTACGAGGAGCGCGGTCGCGTGTTTAAGGACTACGTGGCCCAGCTTGCCGCAGCGGCGAAATCGCAAACGGAATAGGGGTTGCCGGTGAGAGAGGAGAGCCCCCGAAGTGATATGAGGAGGCCCGACTCGGACCGTGCTTCCTCGCTGCGTAGCACGCCGCGTTCCGGATGCGGCGGGCAGACGCTCAGTGAGCGCTATATTGCTGGCGTCCCCGCCCGCATCATGCGCCCCCGTTTGATATTTATGGCTTGCCTGTTCAGCTTGGTTTGCTTTGGCTTGCTGATGGTGTACTCGGCATCTTCGGTCGAGGCGCTGCACGAGAATGGTTCGGCGACGTTTTTCCTGTTTCGACAAGCCGCGTTTGCCGGAGTTGGCGTGCTGGCTATGGTTGCCATCGTGCGCATCTTGCCGGACAGTTGGTTTGGGGAAGACGTGCTCAGGATCTTCCTCATGGGCATGATGGGGCTACTGGTTCTGGTGTTCTTTATGGGTAGCGGCAGTCGTGGCGCCACGCGTTGGCTCAACATCGCCGGTATTCAGTTCCAGCCGTCTGAGTTTTTAAAGCCGTTCGCCATCGCGTATTCGGCCATCATGCTCGACCGCATCTTTTCGCCCGGCGGCAACATCAACGAGTTTCTTCGCAAGATGGGCGGCTACCTGGGCATTTCGCTCTTTCTGATCTTTGTTCAGCCCGATTTTGGCACCGTTCTGATCATCTTGCTGACCCTCATGTGCATGGCGTTGTTTGCGGGATTGGACCCCAAATATATCGTTTGGACGGTCGTTGCCGGCATCGCCGTCATTGCGATCGCCCTTATCGCCGAGCCGTATCGCATGACGCGTGTCGAGGTTGCTTGGAATCCTTGGGCAGACGAATATGGTGACGGCTATCAGGCCACGCTTGCCATCATGGCGTTTGCCTCGGGCGGCCTGTTCGGTCGTGGTATCGGCAACTCCACCATGAAGTACTCGTATTTGCCCGAGGCGCATAACGACTACATCCTGGCTATTATCGGCGAGGAAGTTGGCTTTATCGGAACCGTGCTGTTCTTCTTGGTGTTTGCGATGCTGATCTACTCGGCGTTTCGCATTGCCGAGCAGGCGACCGACCGTCGCGGAGCACTTATGGCATCAGGCTCCGCGGTCATCCTTGCGGTGCAGTTTTTGATCAATGCGTTGGGCATTCTCAACGTGTTCCCCATGACGGGCAAGCCGCTGCCGTTTATTAGCTACGGTGGCTCGTCGATTATTGTGTCGCTTATGCTCGCCGGTCTGATTCTGCGCGTTTCGTATGAGAGCGCACGTCGCGATGAGTACGACCGTCGCCGCGAGAGCTTTGCCGTTATGGATGAGAGTACCGCCGGCGTGCCCCACGTGCGCGGCGAGCGATCTTCGCGTAACGGCTTTACCGTTCTGGATGGCTCTGCGACCGAGCCGGCAGCCCGTCCGCGTCAGCGAACGGCGCCGCAAGGTCGTCCGCAGCGCCCCACTCCTCGCAATGCGGGCGGCGGATATAATCGAATCGATTTGAATTCGGACCCGTCGGCGCGTTTGCGCACCGATGACCAGGGGCCGCGTGTACGAAGGGATTACCATGACCGATAAGATGACCGTTGCTATTGCAGCTGGCGGCACGGCAGGACACATCAACCCCGCGCTCGCCTTGGCCGAGGAGCTGCGTGACCGCGGTCATCATGTTGTGTTCGTGGGCCAATCGCGCAAGCTCGAGGGTCGTCTGGTTCCCGAGGCCGGATTCGATTTTGTGCCCATCACGGTCACGGGCTTCGATCGCTCCCGTCCCTGGACGGCGCTGACATCGCTGTGGCGCGTCAACAAGGCGAGGCGTGCGCTTTCCAGTCACTTCTCGAAGGTCGGTAAGCCCGATGCCGCCATCGGCTTTGGTGCTTACGTTGAGGTTCCGCTGCTGGGTTGGTGCAAGGGCGCCGGCGTTCCGTATCTGCTGCACGAGCAGAACTCTGTTCCGGGGCTGGCCAATAAGATGATGAACTCGCATGCCGCCCGCGTGTGCATTTCGGTACCTGCGGCCCGTGCGGTCTTTGAGCGCGAGGGCGACCCCGACCATGTGCTCATGACGGGCAATCCCGTGCGTCGTTCGGTGATCGAGGGCGATCGCGCTCGCGGTCGCAAGACGCTCGGCGTGCCCGAGGACGCGACGCTTCTGCTCGTCTTTGGTGGTTCACTCGGTGCGCAGCATCTCAACGAGCGCGTTACCTCGCTCAAGGGCGAGCTGCTGACCCGCGAGAATCTCTACATTTTGCATTCGACGGGTGCCGACGGCTTTGAGGAGACCGAGCGCGCTTTGGCGCTGACGCCCGAGGAGGCGAAGCGCTATCGTGTCCAGCCCTATATCGACAACATGGGCGATATGCTGGCTGCGGCCGATCTGGTGCTCTCGCGTTCCGGTGCCTCGAGCGTGGCCGAGATCGCCGCGCTTGCCGTGCCCTCGGTGCTCGTGCCGTATCCGCACGCCACGGCCGACCACCAGACCACGAATGCGCGTTACCTGGTCGACGCCGGTGCCGGCGTGCTATGCGCCGATGCCGATATCGATGCCCCTGCCTTTGCCGACGAGCTGCTGCACCTGATTGATGACGCTGCGGCGCGTGACGCCATGCGTCAGGCGGCGCGTGGCTTGGCTCAGGACCGTGCCGCCGTACTTTTGGCCGACGCGGTAGAGGGATTGCGTTAGTTAGACGGGATATCGCCGGTCGCCCTCGCGCGGATGCGGTAGGTGCGGTACAGTTAACGGGTTACAGGCAGTGTTTACGCAAGGAGTACACGAGCACATGGCTGATTCCCAGACTGCAACCTCCGCGCCCGAGTTCAAGAGCGCCCACTTTATCGGTATCGGTGGCGCCGGCATGAGCGGCATCGCCCTCGTCCTGCACGAGCGCGGTTACACCGTTACCGGCTCCGACCTTAAGACGTCGCGCTATATTCGCCAGCTTACCCGCGCCGGCGTGAAGGTCCACGTGGGCCACGAGGCTGCGACAATCGACGAGGTCAAGCCCGACGTGGTCGTGGTCTCCACCGCTATTCCCGAGTCCAACCCCGAGCTCGTGCGTGCCCGCGAGCTCGGTATTCCCGTGTGGCCCCGTGCCAAGATGCTCTCGGCCCTGGGCCACGGCTACACCACCGTCGCCGTTGCCGGCACGCACGGCAAGACCACGACGTCTTCGATGTGCGCCACGATGCTCGATCGCATGGGTCTGGACCCCAGCTTTTTAATCGGCGGCATCGTCGAGGGCTACGACACCAACGGCAAGAACGGCTCGGGTGACTACTTTGTCGCCGAGGCGGACGAGTCCGACAGCTCGTTCCTGTTCCTGAACCCCAACGTGGTCATCGTGACCAACGTCGAGGCCGACCATCTCGATCACTACTCGGGCATCGAGGAGATCGAGGCCACCTTTGCCAAGTTTATGGGGCTGGTGGGCGAGGACGGCACCGTCATCGTTTGCGGCGAGGACCCGCATCTGGTCGAGCTCGCCAAGTCGACGGGCCGTCATGTGCTTTCCTATGGCTTTGCCGAGAGCAACGACATCGTCTGCGTGCATCCTGATGTCAAGGGCATCCAGAGCGATTTTATCGTTCGCTTTGAGGACGGCACCGAGCACGCTGTCGAGATCAAGAGCAACCCCGGTCGTCACAACATGCTCAACGCCACGGCCGTCTTGACCGTCGCCCATGTCCTGGGCCTTGACATCGACGCCGCCGCCAAGGCGCTCTCGAGCTTTGAGGGCGTCCGCCGTCGCTTTACCCACGTGGGCGATATCGACGGCATCACCGTGGTCGATGATTACGGCCATCACCCCACCGAGATCAAGGCGACGCTTGCTGCCGCTTCGTCGCTGGGTTACAAGCACGTCGACGTCGTGTTCCAGCCGCACCGCTATTCGCGCCTGCAGGCCCTGTGCGACGACTTTGCCGATGCATTTGCCAATGCCGATAAGCTGCTGCTGATTGATGTGTTCTCGGCTGGCGAGATGCCCATTCCGGGTGTCACCTCTAAGATGCTCGCCGATACCGTGCGCGCCAAGCATCCTGGCAAGGAGGTCGTGTACTGTTCCAGCCGTCTTGAGCTCAATCAGGAGCTCGAGCAGATGGTGGGCGAGGGCGACCTGCTGCTCACCATGGGCGCCGGTGACGTTACGACCGTCGGTCCCGAATTTATCGAGTATCTGACTGCCAAGAAAGACGCTTAAGACTAATGGGTCTGTTTAACGCCGTCATGGCGCTCTCGGGCATGATCGACACGGATGTGATCGAGGACGAGCGCCTTGCGCGTCATACGAGCTATCGTATCGGCGGCAAGGCCGACCTCTTTGTGACGTGCCATAGCTATCATGCCCTCCGCCGCGCCGTGGCGGTGCTCGATCGCGAGCAGGTGCCGTGGGTCATCATCGGCAAGGGCTCCAATCTGCTGGTTGCCGATGGCGGTTATCGCGGTGCCGTCATTTCGCTCGGACGTGAGTTTCAGCGCACGGTTGTTGCCGATGACGGTTGTACGCTGACGGTCGGTGCGGGCGTGATGTTTGCGCGCCTGGTCAACGATGCCCTGTCGCGTAGCCTCTCGGGCCTTGAGTTTGCCGTTGGCATCCCTGGTTCGGTCGGCGGTGCGATATCTATGAATGCCGGCACACGGACCGAGTGGATTGGCTCGCTGGTTGAGGATGTCGTAACGTTTGACCCGGCATCCGGTATCAAGCATTATGCGGGGTCCGAGATCACTTGGGGCTACCGCGAATGTAGTCTTCCCCGCAATGAGATCATCCTCGAATGCGTGCTCAAGCTTAAGCCGGCGCCCAAGGCCGACATTCGCGAGCGCATGGAGCGGTACCTGACGAGGCGCAAGCGTACGCAGCCCATGGGTCGCGCATCCTGCGGGTCGGTCTTTCGCAATCCGCCCGATGCGAGTGTGGGCAAGCTTATCGAGGATTGTGGATTAAAGGGTTTTTCGATTGGCGGCGCGGAAGTTTCGCCCGTTCACGCTAATTTTATCGTTAATAACGGAACTGCCTCGGCCGATGACGTTGCCGCGGTTATCAGACATGTGCACGGAAAGGTGAGGGAGGCGTATGGCATCGAGCTCAGACCGGAAGTTAAATTCCTCGGCTTCTAGAGCATCGAAACCCACCTTCCGCCGCGCCGGAGGGCGTTCCGGCGCGCCTGCCAAACCTCAACGCAATACCGTCGCGCACTCTAAGTCTGTCGGGCATGCTCGACAGACCAGTCGACCGGTCGTCGGCTCGCAGCTCGGTAATCGTCCGGCCGCAAAAAAGTCCTTGCGTCCCTCGGTGACGTCAAAGCCTGTTATGGGCGCCAAGCCTGCCCGTCCCATGGCAACTCCCAAGCCCTCGATGGGAACTAAAGCGGCGCGTCCAGGTCGCACGCTGGGCGCATCGAAACCGCGCTCGCTGACATCGGTGCCGGCTACTGCCAAGAAGCCTTCGAGTAAAAAAGGTTTCAACCCGTTATCTTCACTTGGAGCGATGGCAAATAAAACATCAGACGCCGCTTCTGTCGTTACCGGCAAAGGCAAAATCGTGGGCGGCGTTCTGGCCGTCTTGGCCGTGCTCGTCGTCGTTGCCATCGTGGTGATCAACTCTGGATTGTTTACTGCCACTGATATTCAGATTCAAGGCAGCGAGCATGTGACGAAGCACGATGCTATCCAGCTGATCGACTTGCCCGAGGGAACGTCGCTTTTTAACGTCGATCCCGACCAGATTACCGAGGATCTCAAGCAGAACCCGTGGGTCTCGGGCGTGGATGTCCAGCGCCAGTTTCCCCATACGCTTATCATCACGCCGACGGAGCGTAAAGTTATCGCCATTGCGTATATCAGCTCCGACGACCTTGCCTGGGCTATCGGAGACGATGACACCTGGATCGCCCCGCTGTCGACGTCGGTCGAAGTGGACGACCAGGGCAACGTCATCACGACAGGGCAGGGCTCAAATACCTTGACCGGAATCGATGCCGCGCTGGCGCTCGCCAAGCATTATGGCGCGGTGTTGTTGACTGATGTCTCGGCGGATGTCGCTCCGGTTTCCGGCCAGGCGGTGAACTCCAAAGCTGTTAAGGCCGGCCTGGATTATGTGCGTGGTTTTTCGAGCGAGTTCTTGGGACAAGTCAAGGATATTTCCACGCCTTCGGTCGAAGCCATCTCGGCAAACCTCAATAACGGCATTGAGGTGTCGCTGGGCGATTCGGACGATATCGCCAAGAAGGAACGCGTAGTCACTAAGTTGCTTTCGCAGGTAGAGGGCGTAACGTATATCAATGTGCGCTCTCCGGGCAACTACACATTTAGGAATGCTCCGACCTCGTAGCGCTGGTTGATGCTTTGTTGAGGGGCCATACCACGCCGTTTATCTGGTTTGTTTGGTTTTCACGGTCAATTATTTGACTGATACGTTCATAATGTGCAAACATAATACGGTTTACCTTTGCATTTACTTTCAACCTGAAGGTTAATGTGCGCAGGGGTCGACCCATGCTATGGCTATAACCTTTGTTCGGAGGACCGACATGCACGAGACAGAGATCAACAACTACCTTGCCGTCATTAAGGTGGTCGGCGTCGGCGGCGGCGGTACCAACGCGGTCAATCGAATGATCGAAGAGGGCATCCGCGGCGTCGAGTTTGTTGCCATCAACACCGATGCTCAGGCACTCGCGATCTCTGATGCCGATATCAAGGTGCACATCGGCACCGACCTTACCCGCGGCCTGGGCGCCGGCGCCAACCCCGAGGTTGGCCGCAAGGCTGCCGATGAGTCCCGCGACGACATTGCCGAGGCGCTCGCTGGCGCCGACATGGTGTTTATCACCTGCGGTGAGGGCGGTGGCACCGGTACCGGCGCTGCTCCCATCGTTGCCGATATCGCGATGAACGAGGTCGGCGCACTGACCGTCGCCGTCGTGACCAAGCCCTTCACCTTCGAGGGCCGCAAGCGCAAGAAGAGCGCCGAGGAGGGCATCAAGACCCTCTCCGATTGCGTCGACACCATGATCGTCATCCCTAACGATAAGCTGCTCGACATCGCCGAGAAGAAGACTACCATGCTCGAGGCCTTCGCGATTGCCGATGGCGTCCTTTCCCAGGGCACCCAGGGCATCACCGACCTCATCACCGTCCCCGGTATCATCAACCTGGACTTCGCCGATGTTAAGACCATCATGAAGCAGGCCGGTACCGCCATGATGGGTATCGGTACCTCTTCTGGGGATACTCGTGCCGTCGACGCTGCCCAGCAGGCCATCTCCAGCCCGCTGCTCGAGAGCTCCATCGATGGTGCCACGCGCGTGCTGCTCTCCATCGCTGGTTCCAAGGACCTGGGCATCCAGGAGATCAGCGACGCCGCCGACGTTGTCGCCAACGCCGTCGACCCCGAGGCGAACATCATCTTCGGTACCGTTGTCGACGAGTCCCTGGGCGATCAGGTGCGTATCACCGTCATCGCTACGGGCTTCTCCGATTCCAACGTCAACCGTCAGGACGAGCTCTTTGCTGCTCAGCAGTCTCAGAGCAAGGCCGCTGCCTCCGCTGAGCCGCAGCGCACCGCTCCGGCTGCCAGCCCGGCTCAGGCCGCTCCGACCCGCAACGTCGGTGGTACCGAGCTGCCCAACTTTGGCAACGACCAGTTCGAGCTTCCCGACTTCCTGAAGCGCGGTAGCTTCTAGTTCGTTTTTCTCAACGACCTGTACGGGGTGTGTCCATTTGGATGCACCCCGTTTTGTTTCTCGTTTGTAAACGAAAGCCTCCAATCTCCTTACGTTCCCTTTACGTTTGGTCCCTACCGCTGCGGGTATCCTTTTAGGGAAGTATGACAGCCGTATAAACGCGGACTGCGCGGCGACGCCGCGGTACTTGTGTTATTAGGAGGCTTTAGTATGGCAGCACGTGCGGACAACGTTTCGCGTGTCGACCATGATGGAGTTACGTTGGTGGAGGGCGCGACATCCGATGTCCGCTTTGCCTTTACCGAGCGCACCGGTGGCGTTTCTGAAGATGCGTACTCCTCGCTCAACCTGGGCTCGCATGTAGGCGATGACCCCTTTGCCGTTCAAGAAAATCGTCGTCGAGCGCTCGAAGCTATGGGCGCCACTGAGTGCGAGCATAATCTGCTCGTGCCCAATCAGGTACATGGTGACCATATCGTTACGGTGACTTCGAACGGCGCCGACGATCTTGAGGCTGTTCGCGAGCAGATTGCCGAGGGCTGCGATGCCATCGTCTGTACGGCCCATGACGTGCCCGTGCTTCTCTGCTTTGCCGACTGCGTTCCCGTGGTGCTGGTGGCCCCCGGCGGATTTGCCGTGGTGCACTCCGGTTGGAAGGGCACGATTGCACGTATTTCCGCCAAGGCGTGCCAGGCGCTTTGCGATGCTGCCGGCTGCGATGCGAGCGACGTTTCCGCCTATATCGGCCCCCATATCTTGGCTGACGAATATGAGGTATCCCAGGAACTCATGGATCGCTTTGCCGTCGAGTTCTCTTGCATCGATGCGAGTGCCTCTCGCATGCTCGATCTTTCCGCTGCCATTTGTGAGGCGCTGGTAGATGCCGGTGTGGACGCGGATAATATCGTGGATACCCAGCTTTCGACTGTGCGTCAGAACGACCGCTTTTATTCCTACCGTAACGAGGACGGCACCTGTGGGCGCCATGCTGCGATCGGCGTGATGCTATGAGAAAGATCGTATCGGTCCTGAGCGCCGCTGTGCTTACGCTTACGCTGTGCGCCTGTTCTTCGGGATCTTCTACCTCTTCCATTACCGTGGCCGGCTCCACGACCTGCCTTCCTATCGCCGAGATTGCGGCAGAGGGCTTTAAGGAGGAGACCGGCATCGACGTGCTCGTTTCCGGTTTGGGCTCTTCCGCTGGCATCGAAGCCGTCAGCGCTGGCACGGCCGATATCGCCAGCTCCTCCCGTGGACTCAATGCCGACGAACAGGATCTGGGCCTGACTCCCATCGTCATTGCCCACGACGGTATCGCGGTCATCGTGAACGAAGGCAACCCCGTCGATAACCTCTCGACCGAGCAGCTCCGCGATATCTATGCCGGCAAGATTACTAATTGGAAAGAGGTCGGTGGCGAGGACCTGAAGATTCAGGTCATCAACCGAGACGAGGCGTCTGGCACGCGTGAGGCCTTCCGCACCATCGTGATGGACGGCACCCCGTTCGATCGCCGCTCGGCCGTTCTTTCGGGCACGGGCCAGGTGCGCGACGTGGTATCTCGTTCGCGCGGGGCTATCGGCTACATTTCACTGGGCTTCGTCGATAGCCTCAACGCCAAGACCTCGGTCAAGGCCGTCTCGGTCAATCATGTTGAGGCGTCCGAGAAGACGGTCGCGAGTGGCGGCTATCCCATCTCGCGCGACCTTTACTTCTTTGTGAAGGGTGCGCCTTCGCAGCAGGCGCAGGATTACATCGACTACGTGACGTCCGAAAAGATGGACAAGCAGATTCGCGAGGCGGGCTTTATTCCCGTCACCAACGACGAGAAGGGGAGTGAGTAGCATGGAAGCACAGGAAAACTCCCAGACTGAACAGAATGCTCAGGCGCCCAAGAAGCGCGAGCTGGCGCTCGTATCGCGCAGCACCTATATCAAGGAGAAGGCGCTGCAGTGGATCTTCTTTGCCTGCGCGTTCTTGGCGGTTGTTACCGTCATCCTGATTTTTGTCTTTACCACGTACTCGGCGCTGCCCGTCTTTACCGACATCGGTCTGGCGGACTTCTTTAGCTTTACGTGGGCGCCCTCTGAGGGCCACTACGGCATCGTGTCGCTGCTTGCCGGCTCGGGTCTGGTGACCGTCGGTGCGCTCGCCATGGGTGTGCCCCTAGGCGTGGGTACGGCCGTGTATCTGGTCGAGATCGCCGGCAAGCGCGTGCGCAAGCTCATCAGCCCTGCCGTTGACCTGTTGGCCGGCATCCCTTCTATCATCTATGGCTTCTTTGGCATGATCATCATCCGCCCGTTTATCGCACAACTGACCGGCGGTCTTGGTTTTGGTGCGCTGACGGCGTGGTTCGTGCTTGCCATCATGATCGTCCCTACCATCACCACGCTCACCATCGATGCCCTCAATTCTATTCCCATGGGTATTCGCGAGGCATCGTATGCCATGGGTGCTACTAAGTGGCAGACCATCTATAAGGTCGTGCTACCTGCCGCCAAGCTGGGTATCGTGGATGCGATCGTGCTGGGTATGGGCCGTGCCATCGGCGAGACCATGGCCGTGCTCATGGTCGTGGGTAACGCCCCGGTTATTCCCGACAGCATTGCGAGCCCCATCTCGACGCTCACGAGCCAGATCGCGCTCGACATGAGCTATTCCTCGGGTCTGCACCGCTCGGCGCTGTTCGGCATGGGCGTGGTCCTGTTTATCATCTCCGCCACGCTGGTGGGCGTCGTCCGTCTGATTTCCAAGAAGAAGAGGGGGTAGGCTATGTCCGATTCCGTTGACACGACGGTCGATACGACCTCGTCGCGCGAGCGCATCAAGCGCGCCCTTTCCCACGGCAAGAAGGGCCGCATCAACAAGGACCTGTCCAACAAGATCATGCTTGGCGTGTTTCGTGCCGCGGCATACATCACCACACTGGTGCTGGTCGCTATCATCGCCTACGTGGTCATTAACGGCCTGCCGCATATTTCGCTCGACTTTATCTTCGGTTGGCCCCAGGGCGTCAACGCCGAGGGCGGAATTTGGCCCACGATCGTCTCGACCGTCTATGTGACGGCGCTCGCCATGCTTATCTGCACGCCGATTGCTGTGCTGGCAGCCGTCTATCTGGCCGAGTACGCCAAGCAGGGCAAGGTCGTCGAGCTCATTCGCTACGCTGCTGACGCTTTGGCCTCGGTGCCCTCTATCGTTATGGGCCTGTTTGGCTACGCCTTGTTTGTCGAGGCCATGGGTTTGGGCCTTTCGATGGTCTCGGCCGCTCTGGCACTCGCGCTCTTGATGCTTCCCATCGTCATGCGCACCACCGAAGAGGCCATTCGCGCCGTTCCGCGCTATATCCGTTGGGGCGCGTACGGCCTGGGCGCCACCAAGTGGCAGGTCGTCTCCAAGATCGTGCTTCCTTCTGCCTTTGGCCGTATTGCCACGGGCATCGTCCTCGCCATCGGCCGTGCCATTGGCGAGACCGCGGTGGTGCTCTACACCATGGGCCAAGCCATCAATCTACCTATTTCGCCGCTCGATTCCGGCCGCCCCATGACGGTTCACCTGTACCTGCTTGCAAACGACGGCATCAACATGAACGCAGCCTACGGCACCGCGCTCTTGCTGATGGTGATCATTCTGGCCTTCAACCTGTTTGCGCGCTTCCTGTCGCGCAAGCGTCGCTAGTTAAGGAGTCCCATGTCCGTTTATCAGTCCGCTCCCACGCTGGAGCAAGCGGCCATTACGGCCAAGGATTTCAACTTTTGGTACGGTGACTTTCATGCGCTGACGGGGCTTGACCTCAACATCGCCAAAAACGCCATCACCTCCTTCATTGGCCCTTCGGGCTGCGGCAAGTCGACGTTTTTGCGCTGCATCAACCGCATGAATGATCTGATCGAGGGTACGCGCGTTGAGGGCACCATGACGCTCGACGGCAATGATATCTATGCCGAGGGCGTCGACCCGGTCGATCTCCGTCGTCGCGTGGGCATGATCTTTCAGCAGCCCAACCCGTTTCCCAAATCCATCTACGAGAATGTCGCCTTTGGCCCTCGTCTGCAGGGCGTGACTAGCAAAAGCGACCTCGATGACATCGTGGAAGAATCGCTCAAGCGCGCCAACCTCTGGAAAGAGGTATCCAATCAGCTCAACAAGGATGGTTTGGCGCTCTCGGGCGGTCAGCAGCAGCGTCTGTGCATCGCGCGCGTGCTTGCGGTGCAACCCGATGTTCTCCTGATGGACGAGCCCTGCTCCGCCATCGACCCCACGTCCGTCTCTAAGGTCGAGGATCTGATGGCCGAGCTGGCGCCCGAGATGACGATCATCATCGTCACGCATTCAATGCAGCAGGCAGCTCGTATCAGCGACTACACCGCATTCTTCTTGCAGGAAGTTGCCGGCGAGCCCGCCACGCTCATCGAGTATGGTCAAACCGACGCGATCTTCACCAGCCCGGTGGACTCGCGGACGGAAGACTATATCACCGGCCGCTTTGGCTGATCGGTGCGACTAGTCCCAAGCCGATCGGACCTGGTCCGGTGCGTATTCACTGTGCGGGCGGCATGACCGCACCCAACTGATTGGAGTGAACCATGCGCAAACTGTTTTCCCGTCAGCTCGTCGAGGCCCGTCACGAGATGCTGAGCATCTATGAGGCCGTCGATCTGGCCCTCCACGATGCCGTGAAGGCCTATGTGACCGACGACCGCAAGCTCGCCACCAAGACCAAGAAGCGCACGCTTTCGATTGACGCGCGCTGCGCCAACCTGGAGGCCGTCTGCTACAACCTGATCGCCACGCAGTCACCGGTCGCCTCCGACTTCCGCCTGCTTCAGACGATCATCTACGTCGACTTTAACCTGCAGCGCATGACCGATAAGGTCCGTCAGATCTGCCGTGCCACGCGTCATATGATCAAGGCCGACATCTCGCTGCCCAAGGAGCTTGTCGGCACGGTCGAGGCCGAGGCTGAGGCCGTCTACCAGGTGCTGGGCTCTTCGCTTTCTGCGCTCGTCACCAATGACATGTCCATCATCTGCAACCTGGCCGTCGAGGACGAGCCGGTGCACGCCGCCTACGAGAAGTTCTTCCGCACCTTTAACCGTATGGATACGGGCGACTTTATGGACGACGATAGCAACTATGACGACCTGCGCCGCGCCATCATGGTTTCGCGCTACCTCGATCGCATCGCTTCGATTTCCATCGATGCCGCCTGCCGTTTGACCTTCCTGTTGACTGGTCAGCGTATGAACGCCGGCGATATCGCCCGTGTGGACGAGGATGAGCTCGAGAGCATGCGCGTGCCTTCGGGCGAGGGTGTTATCATGAGGCCCGCCGTCGACGCGCGCTACGTTGCCAAGGTGCCCGTTAACGAGGTCAGCGAGGGTCTTCGCTACCTGCTCGATCATCTTGAGGACGAGGACGATGGCGAGGACGACGAGGAGTAAGTAGCCCCGTTCGTCGAAAGATTGTAAATACCTAAGTGAGCGCGGCCTTGCACATGCAGGGCCGCGCTCTTGCGTTAGCATGGGACTACTTGTTTGGCTGTCAGCGGAGGCGATTAGCAATGGATAACTATTTGGACTTGATGCGCGCTCGCCGCGAGCAGATTCTGGAACGTTTTTATGCGGCGCTCGATCACGCGGGCCGCCCCCACGACGCCGCGCGCCTCATTGCCGTGTCCAAGACCGTTGGTGTCGATGAGACTGTTGCTGCCATCCAGGCGGGGTATCGCCATTTTGCCGAGAACCGCCCGCAGGAGCTGGTTCGCAAGCTTACGGGTCTGGCGGAGCATCCGGAGCTGCCCGAGGTGCGCTTCGATATGATCGGCAACCTGCAGACCAATAAGATCAATGCGGTGCTGGGCTCAGCCGAGCTGATTCACTCGGTGGGTTCGCTGCATCTGGCACAGGCGATCTCGAGCCGTGCTGTCCGCAAGATTGAGGTAGGCGAGCTCGCCGGCCCCCAGCGTGTGCTCATCGAGGTCAATGTGAGTGGTGAGGAGTCGAAGGGAGGCTTTTCGCCCGATGAGATTCGCGCCGCCGCGGGTGAGCTTGCGGAACTTGAGGGAATTTGCGTACAGGGGCTTATGACTATGGCGCCCCGGGGGAATAAGGATGTGGCACGCCGCACCTTTGCGGGGCTTCGTGAGCTGAAGGATGAGCTGGAGGCGGCGCATCCCGATTTGAACCTGCCTGAGCTTTCCTGCGGCATGAGCGAGGACTTTGAGCCTGCCCTTGAGGAGGGCTCTACGCTCGTTCGCCTGGGCAGGGTAGTATTTAGCCCGGAGTTTGCAGTAAAATAAGGCTCTGAAGTGCGCACTGATTATCGGGGCGCCTGCACTAAACCGCGAGAGGACACAACCATGGGCTTCCTTGACGAGATTAAAAATAAGATGCACCTGGGCGGCCAGCAGGGTTACGACCAGGGTTATGGCCAGGACGACGACTACGGCTACGATGACGGCTATGACGATAGTTATCAGGGCAACGGCTACAGCGGTGCTTCGGGCGAGGGCTTCTACACCCAAGACGAGCCGAGCAACGGCCTGCTTGGTCAGACGCGCCGCGGTGAAGCTGAGTCGGTTGCCGTGTATACGCGCTCCGGTCAGCTGGTCGGCGATGACTCCCGCCATGCCACGACGTATAACCCGCCTTCGCGCTCGCAGGATAGTGTTGCGAGCGGTTATCGTCCTGGTGCCTATGACACGCCGTCGAGCTACGCCGAGAACACCCGCGCCCGTGCCGCCGCTGCACCCGCGCCTGCACCGAGCGATGCCTCGGCCTATGCGAGCAATATCATCAACGCCACGCCGCAGCTGCCGGCCTATGTCCTGCGCCCCGAGAGCTATGACGACGTGGAGACTGTGGTGCGCCGCGTTCGCACCAAGCAGCCTGTCGCACTGATTTTTGTGGGCGTACGCACCGAAGTTGCCAAGCGCGTCTTGGACTTCTCTTACGGCTTTGCCTGCGGTCTGGGCGCCACGGTCAAGGAGGTAGGCGACCGCGTGTTCATGGTGCTGCCCGCCGGTTGTGAGGTCAAAGATTCCGATCTCAAGAAGCTTCGTGCGGACGGCTACCTTAAGTAAAGACAAGACGAGGAGATTCCCATCAACATCTACACTATCGTCCAGCTGGTCAACACGCTGTTCAACTTCTATTCCACGCTCATTGTCGTCTACTGCTTTATGACGTGGATTCCCATGAAGCAGGGTGGTTTGCTTCAGGATATTGCCGCGGTGCTTGATAGCGTGTGCGGTCCGTGGCTCAACCTGTTCCGTCGTTTCATCCCGCCGATGGGCGGTATCGATTTTTCGCCGGTCGTTGCGATTATTGCGTTGCAGTTGGTGCAGAGGCTGGTTCTGCAGCTTCTTATAGGTATACTCGTGTAGAACTGACTTAGTAACTTACGTCGGGCGTGTAGCGCCGAGGCGATGAAAAAGGAGACTTGTTATGGCTATTACCCCTGCAGACATCCAGGCTCAGACTTTCTCTGAGGCCAAGCGTGGCTACGATCCTGCTGAGGTCGACGTCTTCTTGGAGACGCTGTCCTCCGAGGTTGACGCTATGCTCGCTAAGATCGTCGACCTTAAGGGTCGTCTGACTGCTACCGAGCAGCAGCTTGCCGATGCACAGGCTCAGCTTGCCCAGGCTCAGGATGCCACCGCCCAGGCCGTTCCTGCCGCCCCCGTGGCTGCTCCCGCCCCTGACTTCTCCGCTCAGGAGCGCCAGATTTCCGCTGCCCTGATCGCTGCCCAGCAGACCGCTGAGACCATCGTTAACGATGCCAACGAGAACGCTGAGCGTATCCGCAACGAGGCTGACGCTAAGGCCCGCGAGGTTATCCGCCAGGCTCTGACCGAGAAGCAGGCCGAGCTCGAGGAGATCGATCGTCTCAAGGCTTCCCGTGAGGAGTTCAAGGCAGAGTATCTCAAGCTCATCCAGCACTTCATGGATGATGCCCAGAACTCCTTCCCGGCCGACCTCATGGCCTCCACGCCGGTTGGTTCTGCCGCTTCTCCTGCGGTGACTGTTCCCGCCGAGCCGCTGCCCGTCGCTGACCCGGTTGTCCCCGTGGCCGATCCTTTCGCCCCGATCGACAACTTTGCCGCCGACGATCTGGACTAGCATTCGTCCTACAATTTAGTGCCTAGAAAGGACCCGCAGCTTGCGGGTCCTTTTTTATGACTGTACCGGGGCGCGCAACATAAAAAACCGAGCCCTGCACATAGTGCGCAGAACTCGGCGAACGGTTGAGCGGTCAAGGGTAGGTTTTAAGGCATGTCCCAAAAATCTACTTGAGGATGAAGTCGGAGTGGGGAATGGCGCGGGCCTCGCGATGCTCGGGGTCGGCGATATGGTCGGCGGGATAGCCACAGACGAGCATGTGGTAGGGATAGACGCCCTCGGGCAGGTTGAACTGCTCCTGTGCCACCTCAGGCTTAAAATGGCATACCCAGCACGTTCCCAGGCCCTGCTCGGTGGCCTCCATCGTCATCTGATCACACACGATGGACGTATCGATTTCACTGGAATTCATCTGGTCATACGGGCGCACCCAAGCATCATCGGTAACGCTGCAAATAAGGAAGACAAGCGGAGCCCCAAAGATAGACCCATCACGAGCAAACCGAGGCTGACAAGCAGCAGCCTTCTCCAGAAGCTCAGGCGTATCCAGCACCATCACACGGGTTGGATGATTATTACAAGCAGAAGGAGCAATACGCCCAGCCTCAACAATGGCATCCACAACAGCTTGCTCAACAGGACGGTCCTCAAAAGAACGACAAGAATACCGACCACGAGCCAAATCCAAATACGACATAACCAAACCCTCCAAAGTCAGCAAATCAATCCAAATGTAAAACAAAGGGTACCCAAAGCCCCATCCACCCAAACGCCCAAACGCCCAACACAGCCCCAAAGTATCCATTTGGGCATATAGGGTCATATCAGCCAAGACCCAATTACATTCAAGCTATCAGCCAAGGTTCCCAATGGTGGTACGTAAGGCGAAGGGCCGGCCACGGTTTACTTTCGAACGACTCTGCAAAGCAGCCGGAGTGAGAAAGCAAACCGTGGCCGGCCCTTCGCCGCCGGGACACGTACCCCCCCAATTAACTGTTCTTCATGACAATCGAATCCACGACATCGGCCACATTCTCACAGCAGTCAGCGCAGTACTCCAGGAAGGCGTACACGTCACGCCAAGCGATGACCTCGAGCGGGTCCTTGCCGTTAACGTGCAGGTTGCGCATGGCGTTGATGTAGAGCTCGTCGGCCTCGGACTCGATGGTGTTGATCTGGATGACCAGCTCGCGCAGGGTCTTGGACTTGCGGTAGTTGGGCAGCTCGACCATCAGGTCCTTCATGGCGCGGCAGGCGTCGGTCACCTTGTGAGCGATGACGATGGCATCGGGGTGGATGCTCTGGATGTTGGTGAAGTAGACGCGCTGCACGACGCCCTCGATACGATCGAGCACGGTGTCGAGCGAGCAGCTCATCAGGTCCAGGTCCTCACGCTCAAGCGGGGTGATAAAGGCGGTGAGCAGGGCGTCCTCAAGCTCATGGTGCTTCTTGTCCGCCGCGTGCTCAATCGCATGCATCTTATCGAGCATATCGTGGATCTGCGCGGGGTCAAAGTTCTCAAAAATCTTGGTGAGCAGCTCTGCGGCCTGGACGGCGAGGTCGGCGCAGGCGACGTAGTTGTCAAAGTAGAACGAATCGGGTTTCTTTGCCATGAGTGGTCCTTTCGAGGCGAAGACGGGTGGGCGAGGTAATGCGGTCCGGATGGACGTTCGGTTTGACTAGAGGAACATCATGAACAGCTTGGCCATGACAAAGCTGATGAGTCCGCAGGCGGGGAAGGTGAAGAACCAGGTGAACATCATGTCCTTGACGACACCGAAGTTGATCGCCGAGAGGCGCTTGACGGCACCGACACCCATAATGGCGCAGGTCTTGATGTGCGTGGAGGACACGGGGATGCCGGTAAGGGTGGCAAGTAGCAGGTTCGCGGCGCCTGCCAGGTCGGCGGAGAAACCCTGGTACTTTTCGAGCTTGACCATGCTCTGGCCGACGGACTTGATGATGCGCTCGCCGCCTACGCTGGTGCCGATGCCCATGGTGGCCGAGCACAGCAGCATAATCCAGATGGGGATGCCGGCATCGCCGACGCTCGTCTGGCCGCTGGCAAAGGCCACGCCTAAAAAGAGCACGCCGATGAACTTCTGTCCATCCTGCGCGCCGTGCATAAAGCTCATGGCCGCAGCGCTTGCGATCTGAGCGTATTTAAAGAAGACATTGGCACGTCGCCTGTTGGCGGCGGCGAAAAGAATCGAGACGAGCTTGCACAGGACCCAGCCCATGACAAAGCCCAGGCCGATGGAGAGCGCCAGGCCGTAGATGACCTTCATCCACTCGTGGACGTTGACGCTGCTCGCACCGCCGAGGGCGATGGCGGCACCGGTCAGGCCGGCGATAAGGCTGTGGCTTTGCGAGGTGGGGATGCCAAAACGCGACGCTGTGGCGCCGTAGACGACGATGGAGAACAGCGCCGCGCAGAGGCACGCGAGCGCCATGGTGCTGTTTCCGCCAAAGTCGACAATATGGGAGATGGTGTTGGCGACGCTCGCGTTAAAGTGCGTCATGATGAGCACGCCAAGGAAGTTGAATGCGGCACTCATGAGAATAGCGGCGCGGGCGGGCATGCAACGCGTAGTGACGCAGGTCGCGATGGCGTTGGGTGCGTCGGTCCATCCATTGACGAAGATGGCGCCGAGCGCGAGGATCACGGTGACGGCAAGGACTGGGTTCGACACAAGTTGGCCGAGGAAGGTTGAGAACGTTACGTCCATATATGGGCTTTCTCGAAGTTTGCAGGCACGTTACAGAAACATGATAAATCGTATCACCTCCTGCGGGTTTCTTTACCGAGTTCTGATGGGAGCAGTGAATTTTTTGGCACTAAAAATGAATATTAGCCCTGTTGACCGCGGGTGTTCTTTTTGCTAACACACCATGAGGACACGTGCGCGCGCCTCAACACCCCAAAACCACAGTCTGTTCGCTTTACAATATGCAAACATGCGTTCGATAATAGGGGCCATGGAATATCGACAGACAGACGGCAAAACTCGGCGCGTGCACAAGCAGTATGTGGACGTTGTGACCCGCATCCTTGCGGGCGGACAAGTCGTGCCGGTCACCGTCTGCTGGGTCGACGGCCGTTGCTTTACGATCGACGAAATTATCTCGACCACCGGGTTTGGCCTGACGGTTCACGGCATTCGTACGGCAACCTATAAGGTACGTTTTGGCGGACATGCGACCGAGTTGTATCTGGAGGACCAAACGCGTGAGCGGGCGGACGGCTCGCAGGCGCACGTGATGCGTTGGTGGGTATGGGCGTTTGACCGCACGCTCGAGGGCGAGCGCCGCGGGTAAGAGCGCGCGGCATTCGGGTACAATGGCAGGAATCTTGTCACTTACGGCGCTGTTGTGGCGCTTTTTGAAAGGACGAAGTATGAACGATATCCAGGGCTATCAGAACGGCCCCATCGAGACCGGCGCAAGCCGCGCCAAGGAGATGTCGCCGCGCGCGTACAATCTCGCCATGTCCGCCCTCATCTTCTTGGGCTTTTGCGCCATGGGCGCCGGTGCTTACTTTACGAGCACCATGTCGTTTGCGCGCATGATGATGAGCGGCGCCGCCCTACCGCTGGTCTTTGGCTCGTTTATTTTAACCATCGTCGGCATGGTCATGATGTCGGCTGCTGCGGGCAAGCAGTCCGTGGGTCTGTCCCTTGTGGGCTACGTAATCTTTGCGAGTACCTTTGGCCTGACCGCGTCGTTTGGCCTTGCCAACTACGACCTGCCCACCATCAACACTGCCTTTATCGCCACGGCCGCCATCACCTTTGTCTTTGGCGCGCTGGGCGTGACGTTCCCCAAGTTTTTCCAGCGCGTATATGGCATCGGCTTTGGCATTCTGCTCGCCACTATTCTGGTTGAGATCGTGCTGATGTTCATGGGCGTCTCGCAGACCATCACCGACCTGATCGTGATCGTGGTGTTCGCCGGCTTTATTGGCTACGACACCTATGTTGCCACGACGGTGCCGCCCACGCTGCCCAATGCGGTACTCATGGCGTCCAATCTGTTCGTGGACATTATCAACGTGTTCCTGCGCATTCTGAACATTCTCGGCCGTCGCGACTAGCGCGGAGGATTGCAGCGTTTCTTGTCGGACGCGGTAAAACGATGTGAAAGGCGGTCCTTCGGGGCCGTCTTTTTTGTACGCGGCGGGGTATCATGGATGAGAAAAAGCCGATAGCGGCAGCGACAGGAAAGGTGACCACTTATGGCAGACGTCGACAACAGGAACCCTAACCGCAGGTTCAACCGAGCGGGTCAGCCCAATCCCAAGCGCGAGGCGCGTGCCAAGGCCGCCGAGCGCCATGTGGCGGCTGTGTCCGAGGCCTGCGCCAAGGACATCGAGCGTTCGCTTGCCGGCGTGCGCGAGTTCGATGGTATGCCTGCCGGTTTTGTCGCGGCGATGAAGGCCAAGGTCCAGAAGGCAGCGGCTGCTGGGGAGCAAGCTGCCGAGGACGTCGAGGCCGCTGTCGATGTCGAGGCAGCGCCCGAGCCCGTCGAGGAGCCTGCCGAGGAAATCGCCGAAGCTGAGTCCGCGCCTGCTGAGGAGCCCGCTCCGGTTCTGCCCGAGGTCACCGTGCTCGATGCCTCCGCCACGCAGGTCATCTTGGACAACGGTCGTGGCTATGCGCAGTTCTGCGACATGGCCGTGCTCGCCTTTGCCTCGTTCGCCAACCCGGGCGGTGGCTATATTCAGGGTTATCTGGGTCAGGAGGCCACGCTGTGCGCCGATTCGTATCTGTACAACGTGCTCGACAAGCAGCGTAAGTGGTACGGCGAGAACCGTCGCCGCAACATCAACTGCGAGCTCTATCGTAACCGCGCCCTGGTGGTGCCTGCGGTGCGCTTCGACCGCAACCACGTGCATGCATACGCCGACGTGATCGTGGCCGCCGCGCCTAACGTTAAGCGTGCCCGCCAGGAGTATCGCGTGAGCGATGATGCTCTGCTGGATGCCCTGCGCGACCGCATCCGCTTTGTCCTTGCCATCTGCGACGAGTTGGGTCGCGAGAAGCTCGTGCTGGGCGCATGGGGCTGCGACAACAACGGCTTTGATGCCGAGGCCGTGGCCGAGCTCTTCCGCAAGGAACTCGCATCGGGCGACTTCAAGGTCAAGCAGGTCTTCTTTGCCGTGCCCTCTACGCGCTGGGACGAGGACTTCGCCAAGTTCGAGCACGTGTTGGCAAACTTCCCCGAGCGCAACGAGGAGTCCTATGCCCAGGTTGCCGCCCGTGCTGCGGCCGCCCGTGCCGCCGAGCAGGCTCAGGCCGCTGCCGAGGATGACGAGGATGACGACGACTGGCGCAAGTACCTGTAAACGGTGCGCGTGATGCGATATACCGAGCCGACGGGGGCTGCTCCCGCCGGCTTTTTATTGAGTGGGGAGCTTACGATGAAAAACGTTCTGTGCTTTGGTGACAGCAACACCTATGGCTATGATCCGGCTGGTATGCGCGATGGCACCGCGGTGCGCTATGCGCAGGATGTGCGCTGGTGCGGCGTGGCCCAACGTGACTTAGGCGAGGGCTGGCATGTAATTGAAGAAGGCCTCAACGGCCGCACGACGGTACGCGACGATATGTGCCATCTGGACACCAATCTTAACGGCATCCGCGCGCTGCCGATGCTGCTCGAGGCTCATAAGCCGCTGGATGCGATCGTTATTATGCTGGGAACTAACGATTGCAAGACGGTCTTTAACGTGACAGCTTCCGATATCGCCCGTGGCGCCATGGCGCTGATTCGCGCCGTCCGCGCGTTTCCGTGGACCGACGCTGCGCCTTGCCCGCGCATCCTGCTGATGGCTCCTATCAAGATCAAGCCGCAGATCGCCGATGTGTATATGACTGACTTTGACGAGCATTCCGTTGAGGCATCTGAGCATTTTGGCGAGTACTATGCGCACGTGGCCGAGCAGTTTGGCTGCGACTTTTTGAATGCCGCTGAGTTTGCCGAGCCGGGCGATATCGACTATCTGCATATGATGCCCGAAAGCCACGAGAGCCTGGGTCACGCCGTGGCAGCCAAGCTCAAAGAGATGCTCGGTGAGTAGCACGGCCCCAAGCCACCGCAAAGGGGACAGGCGCCTTTGCGGTGGTTTTGCCCGGGTAAACGAACGGATTGGCTGCCATATGGGCATGGACGAGCTCATCGACCTCTTTGCCGAGGGCGATGAGCTCGTCTCCAATACCGCTTTTGAGGATTTGGATCTTGCCTACGACGTGGCGAACGGCGCGACCTTCGATGGCGTTGTGTTCCGATCTTGCGAGTTCGATAGCGTTGACTGGAGCGGCTCGACGTTTCGCGACGTGGTGTTTCGCGGTTGCCGCTTTATCCGCTGCAACATGGAAGGCTGCTGGCTCAGCCGCTGCGACTTCGTTGACTGCTCGGCACCGGGACTCAACTTGCTCAAGGCGCGCCTGTCGAGCGTGTCGTTTGGATCGTGCGATTTGAGCTATGCGAACCTTTCGGAGGGACGCATTGGCCCCATGGCTGCGCGTGACACGCGTTTGACCGAGGCCGCACTCCAGGGGGCAAAGCTGGGGCAATTGCGCTTGGACGGCTGCGACCTGACGCGAATCGATGTGTTCAAGACGCCGCTTTCCGGCGTGGATGTATCGCGATGCGCGTTCGCGGCCCCTGTCATCTCGGGCGACTACCGTGAGCTGCGGGGCCTGACGGTCAATGCCGAGCAGGCACTTGCGCTCTCGGGTTTGTTGGGAATTCAACTCGCCGACGGCTAGACGTCAAAAAGGAAAAACCGCCGCAAAGATGCCTGTCCCCTTTGCGGCGGTTTTGGGCTGCGAATCTTAATACTGCCACATGTGGTTGACGGGGCCAGAGCCTTTGCCCATGTCAAAGCCGGCGGCGAGAGCGCCGGTTAGGTAGGCCTTGCCGGCGTTGACGGCATCGGCAAGATCCATGCCCTGGGCCAGCGCGCAGGCGATGGCGGACGAGAGCGTGCATCCGGTGCCGTGTGTGTTGTCGGTCTCGATGCGCTTGTGGCGGAACCACGTGGTGAGCGGATCGCCCAGATGGTTGCCCTCGTCATCGAGTGGCGCGGGTTCGGCCAATACATCGTTGGCCTCGTTGACAAGATGCCCACCTTTAACGAGGGATGCGCAACCAAAGCGGCGGGTGAGGAGCATGGCAGCATTTTGCTGTGTGCGCTCGGAGTCGACCTCGTAGTCGAGCAGGGCCATGGCCTCGGGAATATTGGGCGTGATGACGGTTGCTAGTGGGAACAGGCGGCGGGTGAGCGCCTCGGCGGCATCTTCGGCAATCAGCCGTGCGCCCGAGGTGGCTACCATGACGGGGTCGACGACCACGTTTGTCGCGTTCCAGGCGCTCAGGCGGTCGGCGATAACCTCGATAATCTCGGCAGAGGAAACCATGCTGATCTTGACGGCGCTGGGGCGGATATCGTCAAATACGGCGTCGATCTGCGCGGCGACGATATCCGGGGAGATGTTCTGTACGGCGGTGACGCCCAGGGTGTTCTGTGCGGTGATAGCGGTGATGGCCGTCTCGGCATACAGGCGGTGCGCCGTGATGGTCTTAATGTCGGCCTGAATGCCGGCGCCGCCGCTGGAATCGGATCCCGCGATGGACAGGACGGCAGGTACCTTACTACGATCCATGTTCGCTCCCTTGTTCGGTCGGAATCAAATGGGTCTTTAAGCCAGCATTATAAAGATGCCCGGGCCGACTCTATGTCGAACCCGGGCGGGCGATGCAATCTTTACGCAAATGTAAGCAAATGTTCACACGTCAACAATTGACGAACACCATGTTACCGATTGTGGCTCCGGTGACGAGTTAGTCCTCCATGCCGAGGTCGATCGTCGTGCCTTCGAACACCTTGTTAACGGTGCGGACGGCGCACATCTTGCCGCACATGGTGCAGGTGCCCTCGGTGGCGGCGGGGGATTCTTCGTAGCGTTTCTTGCCGGTGACCGGGTCGAGAGCACACTTCCACATGGCATCCCAGTCGAGCTTGCGGCGTGCCTGGCCCATCTTGTCGTCCATGTCGCGGGCGTGCGGCACCTTCTTGGCGATATCGGCGGCGTGTGCGGCGATCTTGGTGGCCATGAGACCATCGAGTACGTCCTGGGCGTTGGGCAGGCACAGGTGCTCGGCCGGCGTCACATAGCACAGGAAGTCGGCGCCGGAGCTGGCGGAGATGGCGCCACCGATGGCGGCGGTGATGTGGTCGTAGCCCACGCCGATATCGGTCACCAGCGGACCCAGCACATAGAACGGGGCGTTGTGGCACAGGCGCTTTTGCAGTTTCATGTTGGCGGCGATCTCGTCGAGCGCCATGTGACCCGGGCCCTCGACCATGACCTGGACGCCGGCGGCCCAAGCGCGCTTGCACAGCTTGCCCAGCTCGATCATCTCAGCGGTCTCGGTGGCATCGTTGGAGTCGTAGAGGCAGCCCGGGCGGCAGGAGTCGCCGAGCGAAATCGTCACGTCGTACTCGTGGCAAATCTCGAGCAGCTCGTCAAAGTACTCGTAGAAGGGGTTTTCGTTGCCGGTGACCTCCATCCAGCCAAACAGCAGCGAGCCGCCGCGGCTGACGATGTTCATGAGACGGCCGGTCTCCTTAAAGGTCTTGGTGACCGACTTGTTGATGCCGCAGTGGATGGTCATAAAGTCCACGCCGTCCTCGGCGTGCGCGCGCACGACCTCGAACAGGTCATCCTTGGTCAGCTTGACCAGCGGCTTTTCCATATAGCCGATGGCGTCGTACATGGGGACGGTGCCCACCATGAGCGGTGTCTCGTCGATGAGCTGCTGGCGGAACTGGCGCGTCTTGCCCGAGTTGGAAAGGTCCATGATGGCGTCGGCGCCAAAGTCCTCGGCGATCTTGACCTTCTTCCATTCCTCGGCGGCATCGGCCTTGTCGCCCGAGATGCCCAGGTTGACGTTGACCTTGGTGGACAGACCCTCGCCGACACCAAAGGCGCGCATGCCCTTTTTGATATGCACGATGTTGGCGGGAATGGCGATGCGGCCGTCGGCCACGCGCTCGCGGATGTACTCGGGGTCGCGATGCTCGCGCTCGGCGACTTCCTTCATCTGCGGCGTAATCTGCCCGGCGCGGGCGAAGTCGATTTGCGTGACGAGCTTGGGCTCGGTCTGTGTGCTCATTGGCACGGCTCCCTTCGTTGGCATTACCCATATCAGGTTTGCGGGTCAGGGCGGGCGCGTCCAGTCTCAGCCTGCCGTCTTGTCCTGCAAGCTCCCCGTTATGTCATGGGCTCAAGTATAGCCTGAATGGGTACGATTGGGCCAACGAGCGTGCCTGTGGGGAGGCGAACATGGAAGACAAGCATCTGTATCGAGAGACGCAATGGGATGTATCGGCCGAGGAAAGCCGTGCGCACCATGGCCTTGTCGCGATTGGTTTTGCGGTGCTTGCCGTGCTGGTGATTGCCTTTTGTATCTGGACGTTTGGTGGTCGCGGCGGCGTTGCATGGGAGTTCGAGGCTGATGATAGCCTGCCGATTATGACGATGAAGGTCTCTGGCGGCAATACCGTTGCCGCGCCGGGCGACTATTGGTATCCGCGCGATGGATTTGTCCAGCTGCAGCTGAGCGGTGGTTCCATTCCTGGTGAAGAGATCGAGCGCGTGACCTTCGATGCGTCGCTTAAGACGCTGTCGGTCGAGCTCAAAGATCAAGGGGATGTGCCCACGACGATGGATATCGCGCTGACGGAATGGCGCCTGGAGCCTCGGTCGGGTGTCAAGGTGTCCGAGGTGGAGCACGTTAAGGTTACCTACCAAGATGGCTCGACGAGCGAGATTGCAAAGGCCGATGGCTTGGCGGAGTAACGGGGGGGGTGGAAACGGCGGGCCTATTGTGCCTGCGCGTTCATGAAAACCAGGGTGTTTTCGTCTGAAAGCTCGGGGATGTGACGATAGCCGATGTTGAATGCGGTGAGCCCGCTTGCATCCTCGGGCTTGTTTTCTGCCATCCACCGCACCATGGAGCCGCGCGCCTTTTTGCTGGCGGTCGACCGTTGGATGGGCTTCCCGTTGCGGATACCCTCGCCAAAAAGGCATGTGACGGCCGTGGCGTCGCCCGCGAGATGGGGCAGAACGGCTTTGGCATACTCTACGCTGGCGAGGTTGACGATCGTGGTGTTTGAGCCTGCCGGGGCGATAGCCCGCGCGAGCTTGTCGCTCCAAAACGCGTAGAGGTCTGGGGCATCGTCAACGGCGAGCTTCGCGCCCATTTCCAGCCGATACGGTTCGACGGCATGAAAGGGGCGTACGCATCCGTAAAGGCCCGAGAGGATCCACAGATGGTCTTGCAGCCATGCGAGCTGCGCGGAATCCATCACCTCGGGCGCCATGCTCTGGTATTGAATGCCGTGATAGGACATGACGGCAGGGGAGAGGTGACGGGCGAGTGCGGGATTGTCGAGATCGCCGTTTCCCAAGATGGGCCCGAACTCATGCAGGGTGTCGAGGCAAGGCCCCAGCAGTTTGTCACTCACGTTCCATAGCGCCTGCAGACCGCCGCTGCCTTCATTCTGCTCGATATCTAGCAGTGCGCGGTGGAGGCGAGCCGTCTCGTGCACAAAAGGTGGAATGCCCAGGACTTCAAAAGCATCCCTGGCCGCGCGCATTTGCTTGGCGGGCGAAATGATGACCTGCAGCATGAACTCTCCTCTGCCAAAAAGGAAGTTGCGGTGGAATACGGTCTGTTTTGGTCGTTTATGGGCCAGTTTAGTCCGTATTTCACCGCAACTGATGAAGGGCTGGTTAGGCGCGCTCGAGGAAGGCCTTGTAGCCGCGGTAGGCCTCGTAGATATCGGCCTTGTTGGCGACCTCCCACAGGGCGTGCATGGACAGGACGGCAACACCGGAGTCGATGACGTTCATGCCGTACTTGGCCATGATGTAGGCGATGGTGCCGCCGCCGCCCGCGTTGACGCGACCGAGCTCACAGGTCTGGAAGTCCACGCCGGCCTCGTCCATGATGTCGCGGATGAGGGCCACGTACTCGGCGTCGGCGTCGTTAGAGCCGCCCTTGCCGCGGCTGCCCGTGTACTTGTTAAAGCACAGGCCGCGACCCATAAAGGCTGCGTTCTTGGTCTCGAACTTGCCGGCGTAGCCCGGGTCGAAGCCGGCGGACACGTCGGAGGAGAGCATGCGGCTGCGGGCGAGTGCGCGGCGCAGGGCCAGCGGGCTGTCCTCGCCGACGAGCGCCATGATCTCGGCGACGGTGTTCTCGAAGAAGCGGCTCGTCATGCCGGTGGCGCCCACGGAGCCGATCTCCTCCTTGTCGACGATGAGCGTGATGCTCGTGCGCTCGACATCTGCAACATTGATCTGAGCGAGCATGGAGGGGTAGGCGCAGACGCGGTCGTCGTGGCCATAGCCCAAGATCATGGAGCGGTCGAGGCCCATGTCGCGGGCCGGGCCGGCGGGCACGACCTCGATCTCGGCGGAGAGGAAGTCCTCCTCCTCGACGTCGTACTGCTCCTTGAGGATATCCAAGAACATCTGCTTGACGGGCTCCTTGGGGGCGTCCTTGTCGTCCTCGTCAAACTTGACGGGGCGGCCGCCCACGATCACGTCGAGGATCTCGGCGTCGACAGCGTCCTTGGCGGGCTTGGACATCTGCTCGCTCGAGAGGTGGATCAGCAGGTCGGAGATGGTAAAGACCGGGTCGTCCGCCTTGTCGCCGATGTTGATGTCGACGGTGGTGCCGTCCTTTTTGCAGATGACGCCCACGAGCGCGAGCGGGGAGGCCACCCAGTGGTAGCTCTTGACGCCGCCATAGTAGTGCGTGTCGAGGTAGGCCATGTCGCCGGCCTCGAAGGCGGGATTCTGCTTAAGGTCCAGGCGCGGCGAGTCCACGTGGGCGCCCAGGATGTTAAAGCCCTGCTCGAGCGGGGCGGTGCCCAGGTTGACGAGCATAAGGTCCTTGCCGTGGTTGGCGGCGTACACCTTGTCGCCTGCCTTGAGCTCGCGGCCCTCGGCAATCATGGTCTCCAAGTCGACGTATCCCGCCTCCTCGGCCATCTTGATGCCGGTCTTGACGCACAAGCGCTCGGTCTTGTTCTCGCTCAAAAACTGCTTATAGCCGCGGCAAAGCTCCTCGAGCTCCTCGATTTGCTGTGGCGTGTACTTTTTCCATGCGCAGGGACGCTCCATGACGCAGGCTCCTTTCGGATCGATCGTGCTGGTTGATGTACCGTGAGCCATCGTATCACGCGCGGGCCCGCGGCGGCAGGGAAGCCTGATGTGCGGTGGCCGTGGGGCAGGGAGCGTGTAAACTGGTGTGAGCAAACTGTGCCCAGCCCAAAGCGAGGTATTCAATATGTCTGACAAGCGCCGCACTTTTGCCGTTATCGACGGCAACTCGCTCATGCACCGCGCCTTCCACGCCGTGCCGCCGACCATGAACGCGCCGGATGGTCGCCCCACCAACGCGATTTTTGGCTTTCTGAACATGTTTCTCAAGATGATCGACGCCTTTAACCCCGACGGTGTGGTCGTGGCGTTTGATAAAGGCAAGCCGCGCGTGCGCATGGAGATGCTGCCGCAGTACAAGGCGCAGCGCCCGCCCATGGATCCCGACCTGCACGCGCAGTTTCCCATGATCAAGGAGCTGCTCGCCGCGCTCAACGTGCCGATTCTGCAGTCCGAGGGCTGGGAAGGCGACGATATCCTGGGAACCATGGCGCGCTTGGGTGAGGAGGCCGGCTGCGACATGCTGCTGGTGACCGGCGACCGCGACATGTATCAGCTCGTGACCGAGCACGTCAACGTGGTCTCGACTCGCAAGGGCCTGTCCGACGTGGCGATCATGACGCCCGAGAGCGTGGACGATCTGTATCACGGCATCACGCCGGCGCTCGTGCCCGATTTTTACGGTCTGAAGGGCGATACGTCGGACAACATTCCCGGCGTACCGGGCATCGGCCCCAAAAAGGCGAGCGCGCTCATCGCGCAGTACGGCAGCCTGGACGAGGTCATCGCACACGCCGACGAGGTCAAGGGCAAGATGGGAGAAAACCTGCGCGCACACATCGACGACGCGCTGCTGAGTCGTAAGGTGGCGACCATTCGCACCGATGCGCCCGTTGAGCTCGACTTTGACGCGACGTCCTTCCCGGCGTTTTCTGCCGACGAGGTGTCTGCGGCGCTGGGTACGCTTGGCATTACGGCCATGCAGAACCGTTTCTTGGCGCTGATCGGTGACGAGGGTGGCGCTGCTGCCGCTGCTAGCACGTTTGAGATGCCCACGATTGAGCGCACCGCTGCCGGCGATGCCGAGGCGCTTGCTGCCGTGGCGTCCGAGGTTGCCCGTGCGATCGAGGCGGGCGAGTGGGTCGCCGCCGTGGTGGACGACGACAAGGAAGAGGGCGCGCTCTTTGGACTGACGCGCACACTGTGGTTGGCGACGTCCAAGGGCCTGTTCGCGCTCGAGGAAGCCGATGGCGGCACGCCTGCCGCTGTCGAGGGCTTCAACTTCGTCCACGGCGTGATCGCCGGCGTACTTGCGCGCCTGTTTATGGAGGGCTGTGTGGCGAGCCCGGATATGAAGGCGCTGCTGCACGAGCTTTCGCCCATCGATTCTTCTGAGCCCGAGCTCATGGACCCGTTGTCAGTCGATTCCACGCGCATCTTCGATACCGTGGTGGCTGCCTATCTGCTGGATTCCGATCGTTCCGAGTTCGATGAGGCATATCTTGCCGATACGTATTTGCAGATGGCGTTGCCCGCGGCGCGCGGCGCAGAGGGCGCTGACGCGGACGCTCCGGTGCCTGCTGCCCGTACGGCTGCCCTGACGCTGGCGCTGGTTGCACCGCTGCGTGACCGCATGGCCCGCGAGAATGCTGCCAACGTGTTCGATGGTATCGAGATGCCGCTCGTTCCGGTACTTGCCAAGATGGAGCGCGCGGGCATGCTCGTGGATCCCGATCGGCTGCGCAGCCTGTCCGAGGGTCTGGCGACCCAGATCACCGAGGTCGAGCGTAGCATTCGTGACCTGGCAGGCGACGAGACCTTTAACATTGGCAGCCCCATGCAGCTCTCGCACGTGCTGTTTGATGTTATGGGGCTTCCGACCAAGGGCCTCAAAAAGACCAAGCGCGGCTATTATTCGACCAACGCCAAGGTGCTGAGCGACCTTGCCCGCGACCACGAGATCGTGCGCCTGATCTTGGACTGGCGTGAGAAGTCCAAGATCAAGTCCACCTATCTGGACACGCTAGGTCCGCTGCGCCGCGGTGACGGGCGTGTGCACACCACGTACAACCAGACCATCACCGCGACGGGGCGTCTGTCTTCGAGCGACCCCAATCTGCAAAACATTCCGACGCGCTCGGAGCTGGGGCGTACCGTCAAGACGGCGTTTTCGGCAGGCGAGGGAAGCGTCTTTTTGGCGGTGGACTACTCGCAGATTGAGTTGCGTTTGCTGGCGCATCTTTCGGGAGACGAGCACCTGGTGCGCGCCTTTAACGAGGGTGAGGACTTTCATGCCGAGACGGCCGCGCGCGTGTTTGGCGTGCCGGTGTCCGAGGTAACGCCCGACCTGCGCAGTCGCGCCAAGGCCGTGAACTTTGGCATCGTGTATGGTCAGCAGGCCTATGGTCTGTCGCAGTCGCTGCATATCTCGATGGCCGAGGCGCGCGACATGATCGACCGCTACTACGAGGCCTACCCGGGCGTGCGCACGTTCCTCGACAACGTGGTGGCGCGTGCCAAGCAGACGGGCTACGCCGAGACCATGTACGGCCGTCGTCGCCACATTCCGGAGCTCAAGGCCAAAAATCCGCAACTCCGCGGCTTTGGTGAGCGCACGGCCATGAACCATCCCATGCAAGGCACCGCGGCCGATATCATCAAGATTGCCATGGCCTGCGTAAGCCGCCGTCTGGAAGAAGAGGGCTTTGCCGCCCACATGATCCTGCAAGTGCACGACGAACTGGACTTTGAGTGCCCCGTCAACGAAGTCGAGCGCCTCACCGCCATGGTCCGCGACGTCATGGAACACGTAGTAGACCTCCGCGTACCGTTGATCGCCGAAGCCAGCACCGGCATAACCTGGGCCGACGCGAAATAGGAAAGCACTCCGTAAGGCAAGCTCGCCCAAGACGCAAGCCCCCACATACTTAAGATTTGGGACAAACACTACTGATTAATTTGTCCCACAGTAACCAAAACAGAGGGGAGCCCCTTCCAACAAGGGGCTCCCCTCTGCTCAAATCATTTCAGCTAAGTATCTAGACACTCAAGACGCCATCTTGGCGGGAGGAAAGTAAACCTAGGACCTGGCCGGGCGGCGCGGATTAGTTTTTCGTAGATTCCGCACGAGCCGGAAAGCACTTAATGTGCTTTCCGAGCGAGCCCAGGACCTGACCGAACGAAAAACTAATCCGCGCCGCCCGGCCAGGTCCGACGAGCCACGTTACCGAGCCGCCAGGATGGCGTCGATGAGCGTCAGTACGCCCCCGTCGTTGTTGCTCGGAATACGCCACTTGGCATGCGCGTTCATGTGCTCCTCGGCATTGTCCACGATAAAGCTATGCCCGACGCGCTCCAGCATGGGGATGTCGTTGTACGTATCGCCCACGGCAGCGGCGTCGGCGATATCGATGTCCAGGCGCTCGCAGAGATGAGCCACGCCCGACCCCTTGTCGACGCCCAGATTCATAAAGTCGATCCACTCGCGGCCCGCATTGGTGACGTAGAGTCGGTCCGAGAATGCCGGGTTGTAGTCCTCGCGAAACGCCGGCTCGGCATCGTAGGCGGGGAAAAAGATTGAGATCTTATTGGACTCGATATCAAGGCCCTCAAAGGTGTCGACATAGTTGATCGTGTTGTAGTACACGCTGATCTCGTCGTGGTACTGATGGTCGCGGGCGAGCACATAGAACTCGTCGTAGCAGCACAGGACGGGAACGGCGCGCGGGTCCTCCGAGGCACGAGCGAGCACCTGCTGATACAGCGACACATCGATGTTGCTCTTATAGATATAACTGCCGCGATAGATGACGCAGGCTCCGTTGTCGGGACAAAAAGCAAGGCGGTTCTTAATGCTCTCGAACATTTCCTCGAGTTTGGGGGCAGGGCGTCCGCTGGCGGGGCAGAATACAATGCCTGCGTCGGCGAGCTTGTCCAGGCGCTCATCAAGACCCTGCGGCAACACGCGCTCGTCGGTGAGTAGCGTCTTGTCCATGTCGACGGCGAGAATCTTAATGTTTCCGATATTGGTGTCCGATTCGTAAGTTTGCATAAAAGCGCGCCTTTCGTTTCGAAATTGTTTCAGACGTTATAACCATCAACCAGTAACTGAGCGTATTTTCGCAGGAATGGAGCGCGTTTGCACTCCAATTCACAAACTAATGAAAAAACTTTTCAGAATTTTGAATTTGTCGCTTGCGCAGTGTGCACTTTAGCGTAATATAGCGACCATCGAAAACGGAGACGGAAAAACAACCGCTTACCGAGGAAAAGGTACCGTTTACGATATTAGAATTGCGCCCGGCGATAGGTGAAAGGAGAGGCAGATGCAGTTCGTAAAGATCATCACTACTGCAGACAATGCCATCCGACGCCAGCGCGCAATTTCCCGACGACGATAACAATCGTCTCTGTCCCCATGGGGCGAATTGCCTCAACAGAGTCATTTTGAGGTCGTTGGGTTTTAGCACGATATTGCTGCATGTTTCTAGGGCATGTATGTGCTGATTTTTGCTATTTAACCTGATATTGCACGGTATTCGACCTTGAAATGACTTGCAACTGACCGATGTTCTAACTAGCTACCAAGGGCGAAAGGAAACAGCCATGAGCAAGGAAAAAGTCGTTCTCGCATATTCCGGTGGTCTTGATACATCCGTATGTGTCAAGTGGCTCCAGGACGAGAAGAATCTCGATGTCGTTTGTGTCTGCGGCAACGTGGGCCAGGAGGAGACCGGTCTGGACGCCAAGAAGCAGAAGGCCCTCGACCTGGGCGTTCTGGATTGCCAGGTGCTCGATCTGCGCGACGAGTTTTCCGATGAGTTCCTGACTAAGGCTATCGCCGCAAACTCTATGTACGAGAACAAGTATCCGCTGCTCTCCGCCCTGTCCCGCCCGTTGCTCGCCAAGAAGCTTGTCGAGGTCGCTCACGAGTTTGGTGCGACCTACGTCGCTCACGGCTGCACCGGCAAGGGTAACGACCAGGTTCGTTTTGAGGCTGCCGTCAAGGCCCTCGACCCCGAGCTTAAGGTTGTCGCCCCGGTTCGCGAGTGGGATCTTAAGTGCCGTCCCGACGAGGTCGCCTATGCTCACGCCCACAACGTGCCGGTTCCCGAGGGTGCCAACGACAACCCCTATTCCATCGACGACAACCTGTGGGGTCGTGCCATTGAGTGCGGCCACTTGGAGGATCCCTGGAACGAGCCGCTCGACGACGCCTGGGTTATGACCAAGAACCCCGAGGACACGCCCGACACCCCGACGTATACCGAGATTGAGTTTGAGTCCGGCAAGCCCGTCGCCGTCGACGGCAAGAAGATGAAGCTCTCCGAGATCATCATCGCACTCAACAAGATCTCGGGCGACAACGGCTTTGGCCGTCTCGACCTGGTCGAGGACCGTCTGGTGGGCCTTAAGAGCCGCGAGTGCTATGAGGTTCCCGGCGCCCTGACGCTCATCACCGCCCACAAGGCACTCGAGGATATCTGCGTCGAGGGCGACCTGCTCAAGACCAAGATTAAGCTCGAGCAGGATTGGGCCACTGCCGTGTACAACGGCCAGTGGTACAGCCCGCTCAAGAACGCGCTCGACGCCTTTATGGCCGACACCCAGAAGTTCGTGACCGGTACCGTCCGTCTGAAGTTCTTTAAGGGCAACTGTCATGTCGTCGGCCGCAAGAGCCCCTTCAGCCTCTACGACTACGGTCTGGCTACCTACGACCGCGACACCACGTTTGACGAGAAGGCCAGCGCCGGCTTTATCGAGATCGATACGCTGTCGCTCAAGACGTGGGCAAAGGTCCAGGGTCCCAGCTCCGCTGCCGCCCAGGCCTAACGCCTCCTTTCCTTGGTATCCGCGCGGCCCATCCGCGTGATACAAAACGGGCGCACGGGGTCCCTACCTTTCGTTATGCTTGCTGACACTTCTTAACATCGGTGGCCCCTACGTTCCGCCCGCATATATGACGCCGCGCCTGCGGCTGAGTCCGAGCCCCGCCGGGGTTGTCCGGCGGGGCTCCTTCTATCAATTTGGCGGCTCTGTGCCTATATATATGAGGAGTATCCATTATGTTCAACGCTATCGCGCATGCCTTACTTGCCCTCGCGCCCGAGTTCGATGCTGCAAAGGTCGAGGACGTTCCTGTGAGCCTGAAGGCCTGGATCGATGGTTCGCAGGGCAACATCCGGAGGGAGACGTTGGGCGCCAAGTGCCTGGTGCGTCACTTCTTTGCAAATTAGCAACATGGTCCCGCGCGCGGTGGGGATTGTGTAAAACTAGCGGTTGAAAAATCGCTTTAGCGACATGGCGCATTGCTTTGGGCGCTTGTTTTGGTATTTGGAGAAAGGGGACGGTTCCATGGCTCTTTGGGGCGGTCGTTTTGAGGCGGGAGTGGCCGAGGTCACGCAGGAGTTTGGCGCGTCGCTGCCGGTCGACAAACATCTCTATAAGCAGGATATCGCCGGTTCTAAGGCACATGCCAAGATGCTGGCGGCCCAGGGCATCATCAGTGCCGAGGATGAGCAGGCGATTGCCGAGGGCCTGACCGGAATCGAACAGGATATCGATGCCGGCAACTTCACCTTCGATATCAACGACGAGGACATCCATATGTCCATCGAGAGCGAGCTGACGCGTCGCATCGGCGAGGCCGGCAAGCGCTTGCATACCGGGCGTTCGCGCAACGACCAGGTGGCGACCGATACGCGCCTGGGCGTCAAGGCGCTGGCCAAGGAGCTCATGGAGGCCAACCTGCAGTTGCGCCACGTGCTGGTGGATGCGGCCAAGAAGTACGACAAGGTGATTCTGCCGGGTTACACGCACATGCAGCATGCTCAGCCCGTGCTGCTGTCACATCATCTGCTGGCGTATTCCTGGATGTTCGCGCGCGACTTTACACGCCTGAAGGCTGCCTTTGATGCCGCTGACAACTGCCCGCTGGGTGCTGCCGCTCTTGCCGGTACGAGCTATCCGCTCGATCGCCAGATGACGGCTGCCGAGCTTGGCTTTGCGGGTGTGATTCCCAACTCGCTCGATGCGGTTTCCGACCGTGATTTCCTGCTCGATTTGCATTACGCCGGCTCCGTCATGGCCATGCACCTGTCGCGTCTTTCCGAGGAGATCGTGCTGTGGTCGAGCTCCGAATTCGGCTTTATCACGCTTTCCGACTCGTATTCCACCGGCTCGTCCATCATGCCGCAGAAGAAGAACCCCGACTTTGCCGAGCTTATCCGCGGCAAGAGCGGCCGAGTCTATGGCAACCTGGTGCAGCTGCTTGTGACCATGAAGGGCCTGCCGCTGGCCTATAACAAGGACTTGCAGGAGGACAAGGAGGGCGCGCTCGATACCGCCCATACGCTTATGCAGTGCCTGTCCGTTATGGCGGGCATGATCTCGACCTGGACTGTCAACGAGGTCGCCATGGCGCGCGAGTGTGGCGTGGGCCACTTGGCAGCCACTGATGTTGCCGATTACCTGGCAAAGCGCGGCCTGCCGTTCCGTGAGGCGCATGCCGTGGTGGGCCATCTGGTCCTGATGTGTGAGAAGCGCGGCTGCAATCTTGAGGACCTGCCGTTTGAGGTGTTTCAGGAGGCAAGCCCGCTCTTTGAGCGCGACATTACCGAGGCGCTCGACATCCCGTCGATTGTCGCCGCGCGCACGACCGAGGGTGGTACCGCCCCTGCTGCCGTTGCCGTGCAGCTGCAGCGTGCCGAGGCACAACTCGTTGCCGACGAAGGTGTGTTTGGCTCGTTGACCAAGGTCGTCGAGATGGGCCACGGAGCTAACTAGCTTATAGGATGCGTCTGTCTGGTGTGTTCATCATATCTTGCCTTTACGGGTGCCCGCTACGGTGGGCACCCGTTTTGTTATAGGGAAGGAAGGAGCTTGTCGAGAACTTCTGTAGGACATTTGCGCAGGTTGTGAAGGGGGTGCGTTCACGGGCGACAATCGACCGCCCGTTCTGTTCGTTGCAGTTGAAAGTGGGGCGGATGGTACTCTAGTCGGGCTTCGAAACAGAAGTGACACATATGGAGCGCTTTAATAAATAATAACGCTTCAATAAACAGCTTTTTGTTTAACTGCAGCTAGAACTCTGTTACGATGCAGTCCAGGCGGGTGCCGGAATGGGACTTGGGCACGCGCGAACCTACTTGAAAGGCTACCTTATGGCTATCGAGAAGACCTTCATCATGATTAAGCCCGACGCTGTGCGCGATCGCAAGATCGGCGAGATCGTTGCTCGCATTGAGCGCAGCGGCCTTGTCATCGAGCGCATGGAGATGACCACGCTCGAGCGCGCTACCGTCGAGGAGCACTACGCCCATCTGGCCGACAAACCCTTCTTTGGCGGTCTGTGCGACTTTATGACGAGCGGTCCGGTCGTCAAGATGGTTGTTTCCGGTCTTTCCGCCGTCTCCAAGATGCGCACCCTTATGGGCGCCACCAACCCGCTTGATGCTGCTCCTGGCACCATCCGCGGTGACTTCGCCGTCGATGTCAACGCCAACGTGATTCACGGCTCCGACTGCCTGGAGAACGCCGAGATCGAGATCAAGCGCTTCTTTGGCTAAACCAGCTTTGACTCCTTAAAGCTGTTAGCGTGTGGCTTGGGCGCCGCGGAACTCCATCCGCGGCGCCCTTTTTATCCCAAAATCAATGAAGGGGCCCGCTCGGACATGTGTTCCGAGCGGGCCCCTGCTGTTAGCTTGTGGCACTGAATAGTTTAGGCTTCGTCGACGATCTTAAGGCCGCGCGTGTGATCGATCTCGTTGAGGAGGTTAACGCGGCGCTCGTGACGGCCGCCCTCAAATTCGGCGTCGAGCCACTCGTCGACAATCATCTTGGCGAGCTCGGAGCCCACGACGCGAGCGCCAAAGGCGAGCACGTTGGTGTTGTTGTGCATGCGCGAGAGCTTGGCGCTGAAGGGCTCGGAGCATACGACGGCGCGTACGCCCTCGACCTTGTTGGCAGCCAGGCTAATCCCGACGCCGGTGCCACAGATCAGGATACCCAGGTCGACGTCGCCGTTGGCAACGGCCTTACCCACCTTGTAGCCGGCGATGGGGTAGTCAAAGCTCTCGGAGGTGTCGGTGCCAAAGTTCACGACCTCGCAGCCGCGCTCCTTCAGGTGCTCGGAAATGATGTTCTTGAGCTCGACGGCGGCGTGGTCGTTACCGATACCGATCTTCATGGATGGTTCCTCTCTGGTCCGTGCGGTGGATTTGCTAAAGGTTTTACCGCGTTCGACTGCATGATAGCGCGACTTTTGTGTAAACGCTCGGGCGTTTTTTGGTTAAACGCTTTAGCAGGCAATAAGACCTGCTTTTCATGAATGAATGCCGCCAGTTTGTGCTTGAGCGCCGTCCGCCGGAACCATGGTTGCGGTTTTTGATGCATTGTTATCAAATAAAAGGGCTAATTATTTTCGAGAGCCCAGCCCGTTATGCAAGCAGGAGATACCTATGCCTACCGATTCCCTTCGTGATGCCGCGTTTTGCGATGTTTTGAACCGCGAGCTTGTCTGTGCGCTCGGCTGCACCGAGCCTATTGCCGTTGCCTATGCAGCGGCATTGGCGAGCCAGACGCTCGGCTGCGAACCCGATCATATGGACGTTGCCTGCTCGGGCAACATCATCAAGAACGTTAAGAGCGTGACCGTGCCCAACTCGGGCGGTATGCACGGTATTGAAGCTGCGGCCGTGCTGGGTGCCGTGGGCGGTGACGCCAAGAGCGCGCTCGAGGTGCTCGAGAGCGTTAACGACGAAGATCGTGCTCGCGTGACCGAGCTCCTCGCCGATGCCGGTTACTGCGATGTGTCGCTTGTCGAGGGTGTGCCCAACCTCTACATCAAGGTGACCGCCACGGCCGGGGGCCATACCGCGGTCGTCGAGATTACCGACCACCACACCAATGTCACGTGCCATACGCTCGACGGTATTCCGGTGTGCGGCAAGTCGGCAGGGGAGTGCGCCGCCTGCGCCGAGCGCGTCGTGGCTGAGCGGGCGGCGGATAAGGCCGACACGCCCATGTCGATTGAGTCCATCATCGACTTTATCGAGGGCGGCGACATTGAGGGCGCCCGCGCTGCCGTTGAGCGTCAGATTGAGCTGAACGGCGCGATCAGTGCCGAGGGCCTCGCGCACGCTTGGGGCGCCGAGGTGGGCCGTACGCTGCTGGGCGCTCGTGCCGATGACGTCGCCTGCCGGGCCCGTGCCCGTGCGGCCGCCGGGTCCGACGCTCGCATGAACGGCTGCGCGCTGCCGGTCGCTATTGTGTGCGGCTCGGGCAATCAGGGCATTACCTGCGCCTTGCCCGTCATGGAGTATGCCGAATACCTGCGCTGCGACCATGAGCGCCTGGTGCGCGCCGTGATGCTGTCCGATCTTATCGCCGTGCATATCAAGAGCTATATTGGTGCGCTCTCGGCGTTTTGCGGTGCTATCTGCGCCGCGTGCGGCGCCGGCGCTGCGATTACCTGGCTGTGCGGTGGCACGCGCGAGCAGATTGGCGCGACGGTTTCGAACACGCTCGGTAACGTTGGCGGCATCGTGTGCGATGGCGCCAAGGCGAGCTGTGCCGCCAAGATTTCGGCTGCCGTTGATGCTGCGATTCTGGGACATGACATGGCCATGCAGGGGCGTGGCTTCCGTGCCGGCGAGGGTTTGATCCAGGATACCGTCGAGCAGACGATTGCCAGCATGGGCTACGTGGGCCGCGTGGGCATGAAGGACACCGACGTCGAGATCCTCAACATCATGATCGGCAAAACCCAGGTGTGTTAGTTACGCCTGAGGTTCCGCCGTTCTGCCGAACGGCGGACCGGCCGACGCTGCAAACGCCCCTAAACGGCAATCTGCCTTTCAATCGTCGGGCATGGCCAGAAGGCCTATGCCCTCCTCTTTCAAGGCACATTGCGCGCTTAGGGGCGTTTTCGCTGACTTATGCTCAACCTGCGGCGTTATTTTGTTTGGAGCGAGGGGTCCTATGACAGCTCGTCGGCTACTTGGTGTTCGTAGAAGGCTTCGATTACGGCATTAAAGTCGCGGGCGAAGTCTTCCATGGTTCCGCGCCAGGTGGCTCGGCCGGGTTTTCCCTGGCCAACATAGGCGGTTTGAATGCCGCAGGCGGGGCTGGGGAAGTCGCGCTTGGGGTCGTTGCCCACCATAAGGACCTCGTGCGGCTCGAGCCCCATCACCTGAAGCTGCTCTAGATAGTAGGTGGCATCGGGCTTGCAGCGGGTGGTGTTTCCCATGTGCGTGACGAGCTCAAAGGGGGCGTCGGCCAGGTCGCCCCAACCCATGCGGCACTCGATGGCCCCCTGCGGAAAGCTGGGGTTGGTGAAGAGCGCGCAGCGCAGCCCTGCGTCCTGTACGGCCTGAAGCGCGGCGTGTGCGCCCGGCATGGCGTGGGCGTTGATGACGTCGTCATTCTTATGCGGAAGAACTTCGCGGTCGTAGTAGGTAAATGCCTCGTAGATGATAGGATCGGAGAGGCAGATGCCACACCTGCGTTCGACCTCGGTGCGGTAAAACTCAAGATTGGTGCGGTTGTCCGTGCCGCTTCGGCGGTTGGCGTTGAGGTCGACCAGGATGGTGCCGAGGCGTGCCATCGTGCCACCGCGGCTGCGACGTCCGATGTCCGCGAGCATCGACGAGACATCCTTAAAATAGCGAAGGATGAACGCGTTGAGGTTGATGCTAAGAAGCGTCTCGTCCATATCGAAAACGACTGCTTTGAGCACGCGGGCACCTTTCTCGAAAAATCGTTCCAGAATCGTTGGTTCCGGATACTTTACCCCAAAGCCGTATACCTAACGGCCTATCGTCAACTTACGGAGACGGTCGTCCACAAGATTGCGAAAAAGTCTCCATACGAGTAAAAAATCGCAGTTCGCGCTTGAAATCGAAGTAATTTCCCCGTAATCTATACGAACGTGATTGCATAAGCGTCACATTAGTATCTGTCGGCTCCCGAGTGTTCCTAAACGTTGTGTGCTTGTCGCACCCTTCTGTAGGTCCTAGCAATCGGGGCCCCGTAGTTCGAAAGGGGTCCACCTTTGAGTGAGATTCAGAACTCGTCCATTTTCTCTCTTGACGATGTCAACGAGGAGGAGATGAACAACCTCATCGACGGTACGATTACCGACTTTGATGAGGGCGATCTCGTTAACGGCACTGTCGTTAAGATCGAGCATGACGAGGTGCTCGTTGACATCGGATTCAAGTCCGAGGGCGTTATCCCGGTCCGCGAGCTGTCCATCCGCAAGGACGCTAACCCTGCAGACATCGTTGCACTCGGTGATCCCATCGAGGCCCTGGTTCTCCAGAAGGAGGACAAGGACGGTCGTCTGGTCCTCTCCAAGAAGCGTGCTGAGTACGAGCGTGCTTGGAACCGCATCGAGGAGAAGTTCAACTCCGGCGAGAACGTCGAGGGCGAGGTTATCGAGGTTGTCAAGGGCGGCCTGATCCTCGACATCGGCCTGCGTGGCTTCCTGCCCGCTTCCCTCGTCGACCTCCGTCGTGTTAAGGACCTCACCTCCTACATGGGCACCCGCATCGAGGCCCGCGTCATCGAGATGGACCGCAACCGTAACAACGTTGTCCTCTCCCGTCGCGTCGTGCTCGAGGAGTCCCGTAAGGCCGAGCGCTCTGAGATCCTTTCCAAGCTCAAGTCTGGCATGCGTCTCCAGGGCACCGTTTCCTCCATCGTCGACTTCGGCGCCTTCGTCGACCTCGGCGGTATCGACGGCCTCATCCACATCTCCGAGCTCTCTTGGAACCACGTCAACCATCCTTCCGAGGTTGTCAAGGTCGGCCAGGAGGTCGAGGTCGAGGTTCTCGACGTCGATCTCAACCGCGAGCGCATCTCCCTGGGTCTCAAGCAGACCACCGAGGATCCGTGGCGCGCACTGGTCAAGAAGTACCCCGTCGGCGCTATCGTCGAGGGCACTGTGACCAAGCTTGTCCCGTTTGGCGCTTTCGTCGACCTGGGCGAGGGCATCGAGGGCCTGGTGCACATCTCCGAGATGGCCAACAAGCACGTCGATCAGCCTTCTCAGGTCACCCACGTGGGCGACAAGGTTCAGGTCAAGGTCATGGAGATCGACCTCGACCGTCGTCGTATCTCCCTGTCCATGAAGTCCGCTGCTGAGACTCTGGGCGTCGAGATCGAGGTTACTCCGCTGCCTTCCGAGAAGAAGGACGAGGAGACCGACGCCGAGTAAATCGGTTTGACGATCACTTGTTTTAAGGGATCCGTCCGCAATGGACGGGTCCCTTTTTGCATTTGCTGCTGAGGTGTTCGGTAGTGCCCGCGCGTAATGCTGTTTGGGTTATTCGCTTGCTATTGAGTTGACGGCGCATGAAAAAATGCCGACATCCCGCCTCGGGGAGGAGGCGGAACGCACCGAGTAGACGGAGGGGTGCGGAGCGCGGTCGCGTCTCGACTGACGACGTTGCCCATCGACAGGACCATTGTAGCGCATGGCGGTTCTTGGTTTATCGTGTCGAGCGTTTGCGTTGTGCCATTGCCTGCGGTAACGGTGTGCTACACTCTTGCACTGCTGAGTGGGCCAGACGGTCGCGCGATGTGCTGCTTGCAGTACGCGTGAGGAAAGTCCGGGCTCCAGAGGGCGGGATGCCGGCTAACGGCCGGGCGGAGTGATCCGACGGAAAGCGCCGCAGAAAAGAAGACTCCCACCTGCGCCGCAAGGCGTAAAGGGAAAAGCTGAAACGGTGGTGTAAGAGACCACCAGCGTCGTGGCAACACGGCGGCTTGGCAAGCCCC
>CATXJW010000015.1 GCA_958370325.1 uncultured Collinsella sp.
GAGCGTCCGGCTGATAACCGGGAGGTCACAAGTTCGAATCTTGTCAGGTCCACCACTTTCTTTCGCAATAAACACCCCAGCGAGAGCCGAGTCGCCGCTGGGGTGTTTATTACTTTCTCCGTGGGGGTTTAGCTCAGCTGGGAGAGCGCGGGCTTTGCAAGCCTGAGGTCAGGGGTTCGATCCCCCTAACCTCCACCATGATGGACCTGTAGCTCAGTTGGTTAGAGCGTCCGGCTGATAACCGGGAGGTCACAAGTTCGAATCTTGTCAGGTCCACCATCAAAATGTTAAGAGCCCTGGGGCATTGCCTCGGGGCTTTTTTCTTATCCAACAAAAGTAGTCAAAATAGCCCCGTCCCAAATTAACTACTTTGATTTTGTGTGCTGGGCGAAAGATTGGGTAGTATAGCTATTCAATGCGGCGACCCTGCCGTGTGTTAACCGCTACGTACCGGAGGTGTTCCATGGTTCGTGTCGACATAGAGACCATCGTCATGGCCGCCGGTCCCGTGCCATCGCTTATCGTGCTGCGCGAGCGCTGCGGCAAGTCGGATTCGACGGCACCCCTGCGTTCGCTTTCCATTCAGACCGGCTCGTTTGAGGCCGCGGCCATTAGCCGTGGCATCGATAGCGGTCGCGCCGAGCGCCCGATAACACATGACCTGCTGCTTGACACTGTCGATGTCCTGGGCGCCAAGCTCGAGCGCATCGAGATCGTTCGTGCCGAGCCGCCGGTGTTCTATGCGACGATTGTCGTGCTGGTCGATGGTAACGAGCGCAAGGTTGACGCCCGCCCCAGTGACGCCATTGCCCTTGCCGTGCGCAGTAATGCTCCCATGTTTGTGGAGGACGACATCATGAATCGCCTGGGTACTGTTTCTGCCCATGCCGAGGAAGTTGACGACGAGCAGGAGTTCGAGAAGTTCGACGAGTTCGTCCATACGCTCTCCCCCGATGATTTCTAAATGCTCGACAAAGGCGCGACGGAGCGCGCGCTCGTGAGCGCCGGAGTTTCTGCCGAGGCGGCTGCGATCGCCCGCGAGGCCCAGATGCGCTCGGAGGCATCCGAGGCGGCCCGCATCGCCTATGTGACGCAGGCCCGCACGCTTCGCGAGCGTCGCGGCTCCTATATCAAGATGGTTATCATCTCCGCCCTTGTCGCGGTAATCTGTTCTCGTCTTCGTGGTACAGTTGGTGCGCTTGGGTTTTCGATTTCAACAGGCTTGGTAATCTGGGGTGCGGTCGATGCGGTAATGCTGACCAACCAGATCAAGGTGCTCGACAAGCGCGCGATGGATATGATGCGCGCCCGCGACGCCGCCGCCAAGATCGCTGCCGAGGCACAAGAACTGTAACGACGCCGGATTCGATGGGAAGGTCTAGAGATGGCACAGGATATGCAGGACGCCGGTAACGTCTCCGCTGAGCTCGACGCCATGGTGTGTGACCTGATTGGTGCGTTCCTGGACGACCTTGCCGCCGGCGAGAATCCGGGCGTAGTTGTGGCGATCGAGGACGCTGCTTCCAACCGATATCTGGCGGCGCTCGACGAGGACGGCGAAGAGGCGTGCCTGGAGGCTGCCACCAACTTTATCTCCGAGCACAAGATGGGCCTTAAGGACGAGGGGCTGGGCCGTATCGCCCGCTATGCCATCGGCTATACCGGCTGCGTCGAGATCGACGGCGGTTATCACGACGCTCTGCTCGTGAGCTTCTTTGAGACCACGCTCGAGAGCGGCTTTTCGGCTTACGTGCTGTACGAGGGCATGGGTGCCGGCGATGGTTTTATGTGGAGCGACCCTGAACCTGCAGGTGAGGAAACCCCTCTTATCTAAAATCGCTAAAATAAACGAGTTTTCGGTAAAAGGCTCAATATTCCCGCCGAGCGTTGCATTGCTGGGTGGGTCGCATACGCGTGCCGTTTGTATATGGATAGAAGATAGGGGAACTACATGCGCGTAGACAATCTGAGGAACATCGCCATCATCGCCCACGTCGACCACGGCAAGACGACGATGGTTGACAAGCTCCTGCGTGCCACGGACGCCTTCCGTGCCAACCAGCAGGTCGAGGACCGCGTCCTGGACTCTAACGACCAGGAGCGCGAGCGCGGCATCACGATTCTCGCCAAGAACATCTCTATCGAGTACAAGGACGTCAAGATCAACGTCATCGACACCCCGGGCCATGCCGACTTTGGCGGCGAGGTCGAGCGCGTGCTGCGTATGGCCGACGGCGCCCTGCTGCTGGTCGACGCCTTTGAGGGCCCCATGCCCCAGACCCGCTTCGTGCTGCGTCACGCTATCGACACCGGCCTCAAGATCATGATCGTCATCAACAAGATCGATCGTCCGGGCGCCAACCCCGAGAAGGCCTACAACGACTGCCTGGACCTCATGGCCGACCTGGGCGCCACCGACGACCAGCTTGAGTTCGCCATGGAGCACGTGGTCTACGCCAGCGCCATGAATGGCTTTGCCCGCCTTGACCCCAACGACGGCAACATGGACATGTATCCGCTGCTCGATATGATCATCGACGACATGCCCGCGCCCGAGGTTGACGAGAACGCCCCGCTGGCCATGCAGTGCGTGACCATCGACCACTCCAACTTCGTTGGCCGTATCGGCATCGGTCGCGTGTACTCCGGCACCATCCACCAGGGCGACCAGATCCTGGTTGTCAAGAACGACGGCTCCAGCGCCACCGCTACCGTCAAACAACTCTTTACCTTCGACTACCTGGGCCGCACCGAGTGCCAGGAAGTCGGCGCCGGCGACATTGCCGCCGTCGTAGGCATCGACCGCACCGATATCGGCGATGTCTATACCGATATCGAGAATCCCGTCGAGCTCGAGCCCATCGAGATCGACCCGCCGACCCTATCCATCGTCTTTGAGGCTTCGACCTCCCCGCTCGTCGGTCGCGACGGCGATATCGTGGGCGCCCGTCAGCTCAAGGAGCGCCTGTTCAACGAGGCCGAGAACAACGTGACCATGAAGATCGAGGAGCTCGAGGACAAGAGCGGCGTCGAGGTCTCGGGCCGCGGCATTCTGCACCTGTCCGTTCTGATGGAGTCCATGCGCCGCGAGGGCTTTGAGTTCCAGGTCGGCCGTCCCCGCGTTCTGTTTAAGAAGGACGAGAACGGTAACAAGATGGAGCCTGTCGAGCAGGCCGTCGTCGAGTGCCCGGACGAGTACTCGGGCAAGGTCGTTGAGGTCTTCGGCACCTCCGGCGGCATCATGACGAGCATGGATACCTCGGGCATCGTGACGCACCTCGAGTTCAAGATCCCGACCCGCGGCATCATGGGTCTTAAGAACCGCATCATGAATGTCACCCACGGCGAGGGCGTGTTCTACCACACCTTCCTGGAGTATGGTCCTTACGCCGGCGAGATCGGTAACCGTCAGAACGGCGCCATGATCTCCATGACCACCGAGAAGGCCGTTGCCTACGCCTTGGGTACGCTGCAGGAGCGCGGTCAGTTGTTTGTTGAGCCGGGCACCGAGTGCTATGAGGGCATGATCGTGGGCGAGCGCAGCAAGGCCGGCGACATGGTCGTCAACATCGCTCGTACCAAGAACCTGGGCAACCAGCGTTCCTCGACCTCCGATATCTCCGTCCAGCTGGTGCCTCCCCGCACCTTCTCGCTGGAGGAGGCGCTGGAGTACATCGCCGACGATGAACTGGTCGAGATTACTCCCAAGAATATCCGCCTGCGCAAGCGTCTGCTCAACGCCACCGACCGCAAGAAGGCTGCCGTCCGCGCCGGCCAGGTCAACAAATAAGCGCTGGGCTTTATAGCGTCTAACAAGAAAGGGCGTCGACCGCAATGGTCGGCGCCCTTTTCGTGCACGGGGATTGAGCTGGTCTGCACCACCACAAAGGCGCCCGGCCCCTTTGTGGTGGTTGGCGGCTAAGCGGTGGGGAGTCCCGGCGTGTTAGCCGGCTGCTGCGGTTTGAGGTGGGCGTTGCGCCAGATGATTCGGATGATGTAGCCGAGTGTGAAGACAAAGGCCACGCCGCTGATGAAATCGCCTACGAGGGGGATTGCCGTAAGCGCGCCTGCGATCACGCCGCCGGCGGCTGCCATGGCGTAGCGGTTCTGGTTGTGTCCGACCATGCGGGCGATCGCGCACCCCGCAAAGGCGCTCGAAACCAACGCGATGCCAATAACGCCGCACAAGAGGGTTCCGGCAAGCGACAGACCAGCGATAGAGATAATCAGCAGCAACACGGCGGGGACGACAGCAATCGTACCCAGAAGACCGCTCACCCACAGGGGCGTGGGGCGCTGGTGGAGCATGCCGGCGGCACTGGCGGTCGCACGCGGAAAGACGAGCTCGAGCAGCAGGGCGACAAAGCAGGTCGAGAGCGCCGCGGCGACGATGCCGCCGATGACATCGTTAAAGGTGGAAGTATCTTCATTCTCGGTGCGGTCGATCTTAAGTGCGCCCACCTCTGCTCCTGCGGCGCGCTCGGGGTCCTCGGAGACGTGCGCGTTCACGGTGCCGGTAATGCGGGCATTCTTGCCCAAGACGAGCTTATCGGCCCAAACCTCGACATCGCCCTCGACGGGGCCGTCGATGGTCACCGTATCGCCTGCGAGCGCTGCCGACTTGGTGGAGCCTCGCAGGGCAACCGTCTCGCCCATCGCGTAAAAACAGCTGGTGGCGCTGTCGGAATTGAGCACAACGTGCTGACCGACCACCGTGACGCTGCCATCAACCGTGGTCTTGGCAATGTCGATGGTGCGTGCCGCCAGACGGACGGCACCGCCCACCGTGCAGTCGCGGATCGAGAGGGTATCGCCCGCGGCGATGATATCGCGGTTGATGGACGCATCGTCTAAGTTGAGGGCCTGACCGGCCCAGTACAGGTCACCCTCGACGCCGGACGGATTGACGTCATTGTCGGTCGCAAGTACGTTTCCTGCGGTGTCCGTGCCGGCGAACGACGCCGTGGGAAGTGCAGTGAGCGCCAACGCGATGAGTGCGAATAGGATGGTGATGCGGCCCCGCGCTTTACGGCGCTGGGTCGACGGGAATTGATTGCAGGGCATAGTGAATCCTTCGTCAGATGCTCGATATGCACCTAACAGGGTACCCAACGCATGGGCGCTCTAAAAGAACCTCTCGGTTGCATTTCGAAGGATGACGCCGCGCCACCTACTTTTTGCGGTGCAAAAAGCGTGCGATGTCTTCCTCGGTGGGGCTTTTGATGTCAAAGCGCAGTGACAACCAGCGCAGGCCCATGGTTATCGCAACGCATACGATCAACGCGGTGATGTTGCTGACGACGCCGCTCATGACAAGGCATACATAGCTTGCCGAGCCGGCAATGGCCGCGATGGCATAGAAGTTGGTGCGCTGGAAAATGCCCGGCACCACGCCCATAAAACTGTCGCGCAGCATGCCACCGCCCACCGCGGTGAAAAAGCCCATCATGATGCACACCGCCGGCGCAAAGCCGTAGACCAGCGCCTTGTCCGCTCCGGTGGCGGCATAGATGCCGACCGAGATGATGTCGAGCAGGGGGATGAGTTTTTCGGGCTTGTCGACGATTGCCGGGAAAATGTAGATGATGGCTGCCGTGGCAATGGAAAGCGGGAGCGCCATCGGCTGGTTGAGGATGTAGACGTTGCCCACTTGCAGCGTCATATCGCGCAAAAGACCGCCACCGAGGCCGCAAACCACGGCGAGCGCGACGGCGCCCACCAGGTCGAGCCTGTGCTCGCGCGCGACCAGAACGCCCGAGATCGATGCCGCGACAACAGCGAACATCTCAAGCCAAAACGGGATGGCAACCATGGCATCCGAGGCGTGTGCGGTAACAATCATAGCGGCGGCAACGGGCAAGATGGGGTCCTTCTGATTACGGGTTTAGACAATGCCCGTACATAGTACATGGTTGACGGGTCTGGCGACCCTATTGCTCGGTAAACGGTCGGGACTGGATGCGGGCGTGGCTGAATAGGAGGGATGTCCAAATTTTGAGCGGAGCTCAAAATTTATTCGGTCGGCTTACGCCGACCGCGCTGCGCTAAAAACGCGCCGCGGGCGCGTTTTCTTTACGCTTCGCGCCCTGGCGGGTTCGAATCCCTCCTCCTCCGCCGTATTTGCTTGATAGGGACTCAAAACAAAAAAGCTCCCATTCTTGGGAGCTTTCTCAACCAAAATGGCGGAGGAGGAGGGATTCGAACCCTCGTGACCTTATACAGGCCAAACGGTTTTCGAGACCGCCGCATTCAACCACTCTGCCACCCCTCCGCGTGGGGTAAAAACAAAGCAGGCTCAAAGGCCTGCTTTGGAATTAACTGGCGGAGAGTCAGGGATTTGAACCCTGGAGACGCTTTTGACGCCTACACGATTTCCAATCGTGCTCCTTCGGCCACTCGGACAACTCTCCATTAAATGCGAAAGTTAGTATACACGAGGAATCGCAAGGTGCAAGTCGAAAACTTAGCATTTTTTGATTCGCGGTGTCGCATGCCGCACCGTGAGTGCACGACACAAGTAGCCTGACCAGCAAAATCGTGCTGAGTAAAATGTTCAAAAAAGGACGTTATAAGCCATGAGCAAACGAAGTTGAAAATTCTTTGGCAGTCGATTGAACCACTGGTATGTATTTTGCGACCACAACCATGCGCCCGCCGACCTGCGGCTTAACCCAGTTTGTCCCCGCGGTACCGTATCTTGTCCACAAATCCGTCAAGCATTTGGTCGGCATTTGGTTGGAATGCGCATGAAACACCGTGCGAGTATGGACATATGTGGAGGTCATGAGGTTGTAGCTGCATATTCTTGCAGCCTGGGAGGTTGAAAGATATTATTACCAAGTCTTTTCCTGCTTCAGGCGCACCTTCACGACCTGAAGCCACATTTGCCCAGAGGAGGTGACAATATGAAGGCTTATGAACTGCTGTTCTTTGTTGACCCGTCGCTCGACCCCGAGACTCGTCTCGCTGTTATGAAGCGTATCGATACCACGATCGCTGAGGGCGCTGGCAAGGTCGACTCCGTTGACGAGTGGGGCAAGCGCAAGCTCGCCTACGAGATCAACGACCTCACCGATGGTGACTACACCCTCATCAACTTCCACGCAGATCCTACCCAGATCGCCGAGCTTGATCGCGTCCTGCGCATCACCGACGCTGTGGTCCGCCACATGATCGTCCGTCGCGACGACCAGGAGTAAGACTGTCGTTTTGGACTGGGCTTGTGCCCCAAGAGGAAGTAGTGAGTTATGAGCATCAATCGAGTGAACATCACCGGTAACCTCACCCGCGATCCCGAGCTGCGCGCCACCGCCGGCGGAACCCAGGTTCTGTCCTTTGGCGTCGCCGTCAACGATCGTCGCCGTAACGCGCAGACTGGCGAGTGGGAGGACTATCCCAACTTTGTCGACTGCACTATGTTCGGCACCCGCGCCGAGGCCGTGAGCCGTTTCCTGGCAAAGGGAAACAAGGTCGCGATCGAGGGCAAGCTGCGCTACAGCTCTTGGGAGCGCGACGGTCAGCGCAGGAGCAAGCTTGAGGTCATCGTCGATGAGATCGAGTTTATGAGCTCCCGTGGTGGCCAGGGTGGCTACGATCAGGGCGGTTACGCCCCTGCAGCACCCGCGCCCGCAGCACGTCCTGCCGCACCGGTGGCCACGCCGCCCGCGGTCGACGTCTACGATGAGGACATCCCGTTCTAAGGGTTGTTCACCTATTTTTGAGTGAGAGGCGGCTTCGGTTCGCCGAAGTTGCCAAATGAAAGGTATTTTGACATGGCTAATGATTATTCTGCACGTCAGCCGCGTCGTAAGTACTGCCAGTTCTGCAAGGAGAACACTGAGTTCATCGACTATAAGGACACTCAGCTTCTCCGTAAGTACATGACCGACCGTGGCAAGATCAAGCCCCGTCGCGTCACTGGCGCTTGCACGCAGCATCAGCATGACATCGCCAACGCCATCAAGCGCGCCCGCGAGATGGCTCTCCTGCCGTACACCGTCCCCGTGGTTTCCTCTCGTGGCAACCGCGACCGCGGCTAAGAAGGGAGACGCATCATGAAGGTTATTCTTCTCGATGAGATCAAGGGCAAGGGCGGCGAGGGTGACGTCGTAGAGGTCGCTCAGGGTTACGCTGAGAACTTCCTGTTCCCCAAGAAGCTCGCTGTTGCCGCCACCAAGGGCAACCTCAAGCAGCTTGACGAGCGTCGCAACAACATCGCCAAGCGCGAGGCCGTCCGTCTGGCTACCGCCAACGAGACCAAGGCTGCCTTCGAGGGCAAGACGGTCACCGTTGACGTCAAGGTCGGCGACGAGGGCATCCTCTTTGGCTCCGTTACCGCCGCTATGATCGCTGACGCCATCAAGGCTCAGCTCGGTATGGACATCGACCGCAAGCGCGTCGAGCTCGGTAAGCCCATCAAGGTTGCCGGTGCCCACACCGTTGCCATCTCGCTGTACCGCGAGATCAAGGCCGAGGTTGTCGTCCTCGTCGGCGTTACCGCCGAGGAGCTCGCTGCCGAGGCTGAGGCTGAGGAGGCCGCTGAGGTCGCCGAGGCCGAGACCGCCGAGGTCGAGACTGAGGCTGCTGCCGAGTAGCATTTGCTGCAACGCAACAATCTTGTTCTAAGAAGGGCGCTCTGGGAAACCAGGGCGCCCTTTTATTTTCTACGCTCGGCGAGTGCCATGGCAGGCGTTGCGGTGAAGTCCCAAATGCGGAACCGTTCATCCGTTTCGTTCGGTGATGATTGCCGGGGCGCGGCCCGTTTTGGGACTGTGGCTGATACTATGGATGCTCGCAAGCGATATGAATGAGGATGCTCATGGCATATGACGATAGGGAGACCGGGTTGACGGTCGAGGACCGTGGTTCCAAGTTGGGTCTCCCCCAAAACCAAGATGCAGAGGCCAACGTACTGGCTGCCATGCTGCTATCGCCCGAGGTGGTCGAAGAGGCCCAGGTCGAGCTGCAGCCTGATGACTTCTACCGGCCCATTCATAAGACCATCTATACCGCGATGGTCGATATGTACAACAGCCGCATTCCCATCGATTCCATCTCACTGATCGATTACCTGCGAAGCATCAACAAGCTCGATGCCGTGGGCGGCGAGGCGTACATTTTGGAGCTGATGGGTCAGACCCTGTCGCTCGTCAACTGGCAGCACCATGCCGCCATCGTTCGCCGTGATTCGATGCTGCGCGAGCTGATCGGCGCTACCAACGAGATCAACGCGCTGGCCTATAACGCCCCCACCGACACCAAAGAGGTCGTGGAGCTGGCTGAGAGCAAGCTGCTCAAGGTTACGGCGCGCGAGGTCAAGTCGAGCTACAAGACGCTGACCGAGTTTATGGTCGAGGCCTATAACGAGGCCGAGGAAGTGTGCCAGGCCGGTGGTCAGGCGGCGGGTGTGCCCACCGGCTTTCCGTCACTCGACCGTATGCTCATGGGCTTCCGCGAGGGCCAGCTCATCATCATCGGCGCCCGTCCTGCTGTAGGTAAGACGTCGTTCGCTCTGAACCTGGCGCTCAACGCTGCCGCCGCGGGTTATACAGTCGGCTTCTTCTCGCTGGAGATGTCGGGCAAGGAAATTGCCCAGCGCCTGATTTGCGCCTATGCCATGATGTCGATCAGCGACTTTCGCACGGGCCGCATTAGTCCCGAGCAGTGGGCCAATATCAACGAGGCTACGCAGACTTTGTCCAAGCTCGATATCCTGATTGACGATACGCCCGGTACCACGGTGACCGAGATTCGCGCCAAGAGCCGCCGCATGCTCCATAACAAGGAGAAGGCAATCATCATCCTGGACTACCTGCAGCTGGTGAGTCCTCCGCCGGGCCGTCGTTCCGAGAGCCGTACCGTCGAGGTCTCCGAGATGTCGCGTGGTTTAAAGATCATGGCCAAGGAGCTCAAGATTCCGCTCATTGCACTGTCGCAGCTGTCACGTCAGGTCGAATCCCGTACCGGCAAGCGCCCGCAGCTTTCCGACCTGCGCGAATCGGGCTCCATCGAGCAGGACGCCGACATCGTCATGTTCCTGGACCGCTCCGCCGACGAGGCCGAGGCCTCGCGCGATGATCGACCCGACGAGGGCGTTACGCGTATCGTCGTGGCCAAGAACCGTTCGGGCCCGATCGGTGACGTCGACCTGATGTTCCTACCGGCATCCACCAAGTTCTATGAGCTTGATGGGGCGCATGCCGAGGAGTAGGACAGGCGCCCGTTGCACGGGTATACTGGGAATGTTTTGTGCTTCTGCGCGCCATCGTGGCGCACAGACAGTCCATGAATGTAAGGAGTAAACATGCCGTCAACCGTTTTGGTCGGTGCCCAGTGGGGCGATGAGGGCAAAGGTAAGATCTGCGACCTGGTCGCCGGCGACTTCGATGCCGTCGTGCGCTACTCGGGCGGCAACAACGCCGGCCACACCATCGTCGTCAACGGCAAGAAGTACGGCCTGCACCAGGTGCCCTCCGGCATCATGTATTCCGACCACGTGTCGGTGATCGGTAACGGCTGCGTCGTCAACCCCAAGGTTGTCCTTGAGGAGATCGACATGTTCGAGGGCGACGGCATTACCACCAAGAATCTCAAGATCAGCGGCAACGCGCATGTCATCATGCCGTACCACATCGATCTGGATGGCGCCTTTGAGCAGAAGCTCGGCAAGAAGAGCATCGGTACCACCAAGCGCGGCATCGGTCCGTGCTATCAGGACAAGATGGCCCGTATTGGCCTGCGCATGCAGGACATGCTGGACGAGGAGCTGTTCCGCGACAAGCTGGAGACCGCTCTTGCCCGCGTGAACCCCGAGCTCGAGCTGCTCTATGGCCTGCCCACCTACACCGTGGACCAGATCTGCGAAGAGTACCTGCCCATGGCGGAGCGCCTGCGCCCGTACATCACCGAGACGAGCCTGCTGCTCAACAACATGATCGACGAGGGCAAGACTCTGCTCTTTGAGGGCGCTCAGGCGACACTGCTCGACATCGATCACGGTACCTATCCGTACGTAACGTCTTCCAATTGCACCGCCGGCGGCGCCATTACCGGTTCCGGCATTGGCATGAAGAACGTCGACCGCGTGCTGGGCGTCATGAAGGCCTATATCACCCGCGTCGGTTCGGGCCCCATGCCCACCGAGCTTTCCTATGAGTCCGAGGCCGGCCACACGCTGACCGAGGAGGGCTATGAGTACGGCGTGACCACCGGTCGCCGCCGCCGCTGTGGTTGGTTTGACGGCCCCATCGCCAACTATGCCTCGCGTGTCAACGGTCTCACCGACATCGCCCTGACCAAGCTCGACGTGCTTTCGGCCTTCGACACCATTAAGGTGTGCGTTGCCTATGACGTCGATGGCGAGCGCTACACGAGCGTGCCCGAGCACCAGGTGCGCTTTGAGCACGCCAAGCCCATCTACGAGGAGCTCCCCGGCTGGAAGTGCGATATCACCGGCTGCCGCAGCTTTGAGGAGCTGCCGCAGGAGGCTCAGGACTACGTGGCGTTTATCGAAGATCTGGCGCACACCCGCGTGACGTTCATTGGCGTCGGCGCCGGTCGCGAGCAGATCATCAACCGATTCTGGAAGTAATCGGTTTATACGGTTATTGCGATATACCCCTTTGCAGCCCGGACGGGCGGCCGAGGGGTATATTTGCTTGCAAAGGGCTCGCGCGGAGCGGGCCATTCATCCATAGAGGAGGCACCCTTGAAGGCGGACACTCAAACCATCGACATCCTGTTGTTGGGCAGCGGCGGCCGTGAGCATGCTTTGGCAGCCAAGCTCGCAGCATCACCGCGCGCCGGCAAGCTCTACATCGCGCCGGGTAACGGCGGCACCGCGAGCTGCGGCGAGAACGTTGTTCTCGACGACTGCGATCCTGCGGCCGTGGCGGCGTTTGCGCAGAGCCACGGATGCGGACTCGTGGTAATTGGCCCCGAGGCTCCGCTCGTGGCGGGCGTGGCCGACGCCGTGCGCGCGGCGGGTATTCCCTGCTTTGGCCCGGGTGCCGAGGGCGCCCAGATGGAGGGCTCTAAGCTGTTCTCCAAGCAGCTTATGGAGCGCGCCGGTATCCCGACGGCAGCCTATGGTTCGTTTACCGACGAAGCATCGGCTCTTGCCTATGTGCGCGAGCAGGGTGCTCCGCTGGTCGTCAAGGCCGACGGCCTTGCCGCGGGCAAGGGCGTTATCGTGGCAACCGAGCTTGCGCAGGCCGAGGAGGCCGTGCGTGAGTGTTTTGGCGGCACCTTTGGCGATGCCGGCAATACCGTGGTCATCGAGGAGATGCTGACCGGCCCCGAGTGCTCGCTGCTGGCCTTTACCGACGGTAAGACCGTGCGTCCCATGGCTACCTCGCAGGATCACAAGCGTGCGCTCGAGGGCGACAAGGGCCCCAACACCGGTGGCATGGGCGTCTACAGCCCGGTGCCCATCGTGACCGACGAGGAGCACGCCACGATGGTGAAGGTCATGGAGCAGACCGTGGCCGAGCTTGCTGCCGAGGGCATCGACTACCGCGGCTGCCTGTATGGCGGCTTTATGCTTACCCCCGCCGGCCCCAAGGTGCTGGAGTTCAACGCCCGCTTTGGTGATCCCGAGACGCAGGTCGTGCTCCCGCGCCTTAAGAACGATCTAGTTGAGGTCATGCTGGCCTGTGCCAACTGCGAGCTCGACCAGATTGAACTCGACTGGCGCGACGAGTGGGCCGTGGCCGTTGTCCTGACGAGCGCGGGCTACCCCGGCAGCTACGAGAAAGGCAAGGTCATCACCGGTATCGAGGATGCCGAGGCCATGGAGAACGTGACCGTGTACCATGCCGGCACCGCCGTGGTGGATGGCCAGCTTGTGACCAACGGCGGCCGCGTGCTTGCCGTGACCGCGCTGGGCGATACGTTTGAGAACGCTCGCAACCTTGCCTACGAGGCCTGCGAGAAGATCGATTTTGAGGGTAAGACCCTGCGCCACGACATTGGCCTGCGTGCGCTGCGCGGTCGCGACGCCTGGGATGCCTAAAATCCGAGAGGAATGAGACGGATGGACGAGAAGAACGAAGAGCTCGTGGACGCGCAGATCGTCGAAGAGGACAGCCGCATGTATGGGCACGCCGAGGGCGAGCCTGGTGGCGAGGTCGCTGACGAGCCGGCGCTGGTGCTGGGCGACGACGATCCGCACGATGCCGAGCTGCACGAGAAGATTCTTTCGGAGGAGTGCGCCTGGAAGGGCAAGATCCTCGACGTCCACCGTCTTGAGGTTGAGCTGCCCAACGGTCGCCGCAGCGCCCGCGATATCGTTCGCCATCCGGGTGCGGCGGCCGTTGTGGCACTGACCGAGAGCGGCAAGATCGTACTGGTGCGTCAGTACCGCACCGCCATCGACCGCGTGACGGTCGAGATTCCCGCCGGCAAGCTCGATCCAGGCGAGGACCCGCTCGATTGCGCCAAGCGCGAGCTGCATGAGGAGACGGGCTTTAGGGCTGGTCGCATTCGCTTTTTGACGTCGATTGTCACGTCCTGCGGTTTTTGCGACGAGATCATTCACATCTACTTGGCCACCAAGCTCGAGTTTGATGCGCCCAACCCCGATGATGACGAATTCGTCAACGTTGACTTGGTGCCACTGCACGAGCTGATCGACGCCGTGCTCGACGGCAAGATCGAAGACGCCAAGACCGTCGTGGGCGCTCTTGCCTGCGACAGCATCGCGCACCGCCTTGGGGGCACGGAGCTTTAACGGGCTGAGATGACTGCGGAATCTTTTTCCAACGTTATTAGAGCGGGGACTATCACCTCGCTGGTTTGTGTAAGTCAGCGAAAGTGCTCCATTTGAGACAAGGTGGCCTAAAAGAGGAGGGAAGCGTATGGACATACGCGACCGACGATTGAAGGCCAGATTGTCCAAATGGGGCACTTGCAGCGTCGAGACGAAACGCGGTTTGGTAAAACCGCGTAAGGTGATTATGCTGAAGAGGTTTTTGTCTTATTACAAGCCCCAGATGGGGCTTTTTGTTGCCGATACTGTTTGCGCTCTGGTGCTTGCCGCCATTGACCTGGCGTTTCCCATTATCCTGCGCAATTTGACCGGAGGGTTGTTTACCCAGGGTCAGGCTGCCATTATGCAGGCGCTCGGCATGATCGCGGTGGGCTTGGTTCTGATGTATGTCATCCGTTGCGCCTGCCGCTACTTTGTGAGCTACTGGGGCCACGTGATGGGCGCGCGCATGGAGTCCAAGATGCGCGAGGACCTGTTTGACCAGTACGAGCGCTTTAGCTTTGCATACTTCGACCGCAACAGCTCGGGCGATATGATGAGCCGCGTGGTCAACGACCTATTTGATATCTGTGAGGCAGCGCATCACGTACCCGAGTGGATCATCATCTGCGGTATCGAGATTATCGGCTCGTTTGTGATCCTCTTTACCATCGCTCCGGTGCTGGCGCTTGCCATGGTCGTGGTGACGGCGGCGTTTGCGGTCGTCATGTTTTGGCAGAACATGCGCATGCGTGAGGTCTTTAGCGACAACCGCAAAAAGATCAGCGGCATTAATGCGCAGCTGCAGGATTCGCTGGCGGGCATGCGCGTGGTCAAGAGCTTTGCCAACGAGGAGACCGAGCGTGCCAAGTTCCGTGCCTCTAACGACCGCTACCTTTCGTCCAAGGAGAACATGTACCACGCCATGGGCGTCTATACCGCGACGTATGGCCTGCTCTCTGGTGTGCTCTATGTGATCGTAGTGCTGCTGGGCGGCTGGCTGGTCGCCCGGGGGCAGCTGCAGGCGGTCGATATGGCGACCTTCGCACTCTATATTTCGCTGTTCTGCACGCCGCTCGAGACACTTGTCAATTCGGCCGAAACGTATCAGAAGGCCATTGCCGGCTTTAAGCGTATGGACGAGGTGCTCTCGACCGCGCCAGATATTCAGGATAAGCCGGGTGCCGTGGATCTGCAGGTGACGGCGGGCGCTGTTGAGTATCGCGACGTGTGCTTTAGCTATGAGGATGTTGAGTTGGGCGAGGGCGGCGCCGACGGACGCCCTGTTATCGACCACATGGACCTGTCTATCAAGCCCGGCCAGACCATCGCGCTGGTTGGCCCCTCGGGCGGCGGCAAGTCTACGACTTGTTCGCTGCTCCCGCGTTTTTACGACGTGGCTGACGGGTCCATCAGCATCGACGGGCAGGACGTGCGCGACGTGACGCAACGGAGTTTGCGCCGTGCTATTGGCCTCGTGCAGCAGGATGTCTACCTGTTTGACGGTACGATTGGCGAGAATATCGCCTACGGCAAGCCGGGCGCTACGGCGGGTGAAATCGCCGAGGCCGCTCGCCGCGCCAATATCGATGCCTTTATCGAGTCGCTGCCCCAAGGCTATGACACGATTGTGGGCGAGCGCGGCAGCCGTCTTTCGGGTGGACAGAAGCAGCGTGTCGCCATTGCGCGCGTGTTTCTCAAGAATCCCAAAATCTTGATCTTGGACGAGGCGACGAGTGCTTTGGATAACGAGAGCGAGGAAGCGGTTCAGGAGTCGCTCGAAGAGCTGGCACGCGGCCGTACCACGATTATCATCGCCCACCGTCTCTCGACTATTAAGCATGCTGACGAGATTGCGACTGTCGAGCATGGTCGCGTTGTGGAACGTGGCACGCATGAGCAGCTTCTCGCCCGTGGCGGCACCTATGCCCGTTACTATCGAATGCAGTTCGAAGGTGCGCGTGCACACGAGCTCGACTGATTGATATGACAGGAAGTTTATGGCTGAGAAGAACCCTTTGACTCCGGAAGAAGTGACGGAGTTATTCTCCGAGATCGACGCATCCGGCGTTTTGGATCCGACGCTTGCCAAAAAGCGCACCGAGCGCATGCGCGAAAAAGAGGCTGCCGTCAAGCGCGGCGACAAGGCGGCATTGGCGCAGCTTCGCAGCGTGGATCGCGCGAGTCAGGCAAAACATATCGACCCGCTGTCCGAGGACGATCCTTCGGGTTCGCAGGTGAGTCATACCATTACGAAGACCGCTATGGCTGTGGTCATCGGCATCTTGGTGCTGATTGTTGGCATGCAGATTGGCTACGGCGTGATGCGACGCCTGAACACCGCCAATCTGTCCGAGAGCGTTTCGGTGGATACCGTCTCGACCGCGCTCAAGGGTGGACTCGAGTGGGGCAACGGCTTTACGCAGTTCCCGCTCGACTTTACCGTCGATGAGGCCGATGAGCGTACGGGCACGGTCGAGGTGACGGTGTTGGACACATCGTCTGCCAACGAGCTCGAGCTGCTGTCCAACGGGCAGATCCAGGCTGCGGCGCTTGCGACCAACGCCCTGCTCAACGACAAGATCGACCGCGTGGTGTACAACGTGCACGCCTATATCGATGAGGACAGCAATATCCAGCATGATTCTTTCTTTGGCATGTTCCCCGCGCGGGGTCATCAGAGCGCCATTTTGACGTTTGTATGGACCAAGAGCTCATCGAGCGCCACGAACATCGACTGGAAGATGCATATCGTGAGCATGGACGATACGATTGCCGAGCGCATTCAAAAGCAGGTGAACTCGGTGTCGTCGCTGATTGAGGACCCGGCGGTGAGCCAGACCAAGATTGACGAGGAAAAGGCCGAACGTGACCTGGAGCATCGTCTGCATGGCCGCGAGATTTTCCGCGGAGGCAAGCCCGATCGCACACCGTCCGATCTGCTGGAGCAGGACAAATAAGACGCCATCATCCCGCGTGAGCTACAAGCCCACGCGGGATGATTTTTTAATCCCCGTCCCAGAAAAATCATTTATGCATGGGAAGTCATAATTATCATTTGGTAAACATTTCGATGAAATTAACGCCATGGAGCATACTTGCGGTTACAATACCGCGAGGCCTAACTACCAACCTTTAAGCCGGTCCCGTGAGACCGGGAAGGAGAATTATGGCGAACAACCATACCGCGGGCAACGCTGCCCGCACCATCGCGCCCAGCGAGCTTTGCCAGCGTATGCTGGCAAAAACCAGTAAGGGCATCTGCGGTCCCTGCATCCTGTACCTTGAGGATGGGACCATTTTTTATGGACGTGCATGCGGCGCCGAGGGCACCGCGACCGGCGAAGTCTGCTTCAACACCTCGCTCGAGGGCTATTTTGAGGTCATGACCGATCCGAGCTATGCCGGCCAAATCGTAACCATGACCTATCCGCAGATCGGCAACTACGGCATCGATGAGACCGACGTCCAGTCGGCTTTCCCTGGTGACGCCGCTCGCCCTGCGAGCGCTCCGGCCATGCGGGGCATGATCGTGCGCGACATGTGCGCCACGCCTTCTAACTGGCGTTCTGCCGAAAGCGTGCCGGAGTACCTGCGCGCCCACGGTATCGTCGCCATTGAGGGCGTCGACACCCGCGCCTTGGTGCGCCACCTGCGCGACAACGGCTCCAAGATGGGCATTATCTCGACCGAGGTCTTTGACGTCGACGAACTTGCCGAGCGTCTGGCCGCAGCTCCCACGTTGGTGGGCGAGAACCTGGTCAAGACCGTGAGTTGCCCTGAGCCTCATGCCTTTACTGCGAGCGACCTGCCTGCTACACATGATTTTGCGCTTACCGCCGCCGCCTCTGCCCGCCACAAAGTGGTTGCCTACGACTGCGGCGTGAAGCGCGGCATTCTGGAGGGCCTGGTCCGCGCCGGCTGCGATCTCACCGTCGTGCCGTGGGATACGCCCGCCCAGCAGGTGCTCGACATGAATCCCGATGGCGTCTTTTTGTCCAACGGCCCCGGCGACCCCGATGCCGTGGTAGAGACCTACGAGCAGGTGCAGCAGCTGATCGGCAAGGTGCCGGTCTTTGGTATTTGCCTGGGTCATCAGATGATCAGCCTGGCCTGCGGCGCTCAGATGGAAAAGCTTAAGTTCGGTCACCGCGGTGGTAACCAGCCGGTTATGAACCTGGTGAGCCGCCGCGTGGAGATTACCGCGCAAAACCATGGCTTTGGCCTGCTGTTCCCCAGCTTGGGCAAGCTTGTCCCCGAGCTTTCCGGTGGCGAGACCGAGCACCCGGCCGATGGCGACCTGCGCGTCTGGGTGCGCCGCGGTATCGCGCCGGTCGTGATGAACGAGCGATTCGGCCGCATTCGCCTGACGCACGTGAACCTCAACGACGGCACCGCCGAGGGCATCCAGCTGCTCGACGCGCCGTGCTTCTCGGTGCAGTACCACCCCGAGGCCTCGCCCGGCCCCACCGATGCCCACTATCTCTTTACCGCCTTTACGCGACTCATGGACGGCGAGGAGAACTACCTGGACATCGACACCGCGAAGGACCGCCTCGCCGGCTGGAATTTCGCCGAGTCCGAGAACGCTGCGACCGAGACCGAGGAGAACTAACATGCCTAAACGTACTGACATCAAGCGCATCCTCGTCATTGGTTCGGGCCCCATCGTTATCGGTCAGGCCTGTGAGTTTGACTACTCCGGCGCCCAGGCCTGCAAGGTGCTCAAGGAGGATGGCTTTGAGGTCATCCTGGTCAACTCCAACCCGGCGACCATCATGACCGACCCGGGTCTTGCCGACCGCACCTATGTCGAGCCCATCACAGCCGAGTTTATCGAGCGCGTAATCAAGAAAGAGCGCCCGGACGCGCTGCTGCCCACGCTGGGCGGCCAGACTGGTCTGAACGCTGCCGTCGAGCTGGCAAAGGACGGCACGCTCGACAAGTACGGCGTCGAGATGATCGGTTGCGACCTGGCCGCCATCGAGCGCGGCGAGGACCGCAAGCTCTTTAACGAGGCCATGGCCGAGATTGGCCTGGAGGTCGCGCGCTCGGGCTATGCCTATAGCGTCGCCGACGCCGAGGCCATCGCCGAGCGCGTGGGCTATCCCTGCGTGCTGCGTCCGAGCTTTACCCTCGGCGGTGCCGGCGGCGGCATCGCGCATACCCACGAGGAGCTCGTCTCCATCGTGAGCCAGGGCCTTGAGCTTTCGCCCGCCCACGAGGTGCTGGTTGAGGAGTCCATCGAGGGCTGGAAAGAGTACGAGATGGAGGTCATGCGCGACCACGCCGGCAACGGCATCATCGTGTGCTCCATCGAGAATCTCGACCCCATGGGCGTGCACACCGGCGACTCCATCACCGTGGCGCCGGCGCAGACCCTCTCCGACCTTGAGTATCAGCGCATGCGTGTCGCCTCGCTCGCCATTCTGGAGAAGATCGGCGTCGAGACCGGCGGCTCTAACGTGCAGTTTGCCGTGAACCCGCAGACCGGCCGCCTCATTGTCATCGAGATGAACCCGCGCGTGAGCCGTTCCTCCGCACTGGCCTCCAAGGCTACGGGTTTCCCCATCGCCAAGGCCGCCGCTCGCCTGGCCGTGGGCTACACGCTCGACGAGATTGTCAACGACATCACCAAGGCAACGCCTGCCTGCTTTGAGCCCATGATTGACTACTGCGTGGTCAAGGTGCCGCGCTTTGCCTTCGAGAAGTTCAAGGGTACCGACCCCACGCTCACCACGCGCATGAAGGCCGTAGGCGAGATTATGGCGATCGGCCGCACCTTCGAGGAAGCCTTTGGCAAGGCCATGCGCTCGCTGGAGGATGGACACCAGGGTATTTGTGCCGGTGGCAAGGAGGGTGCCGACAAGCTGAACGACGATGAGCTCGCCCAGGCCGTGGGCACTCCGACTGAGCACCGCATCTTCTTTGTGGTCGAGGCCCTGCGCCGTGGCTGGGATGTCGCGCGCATCCATGCCATCTGCGGTATCGATCCGTGGTATCTCAACCGCATCAACGATATGGTGCAGGTCCAGGAGAGCATTCGCGGCCTGCGCGTGGAGGACATTGACGCCGACGCGATGCGCCTGCTCAAGCAGTATGGCACGAGCGATGCCGAGATTGCCACGCTGACCGGCTCGGACGAGCGCTTTGTGCGCGCTTACCGTAAGGGTCTGGGCGTGGTCCCCAGCATGAAGACGGTCGACACCTGCGCGGCCGAGTTCTCGAGTGCCACGGAATACCACTACAAGACCTACGAGAACATCTACCGCACGAGCCCGGTCGCCAAAAAGTGCGTGGCCCCCGACGAGACCACGCCGGCAGATAAGCCCAAGGCGATGATTCTGGGTGCCGGACCCAACCGTATCGGCCAGGGTATCGAGTTCGACTACTGCTGCGTGCATGCGAGCTATGCGCTGGCGGCCCGCGGCTTTGAGACCATCATGGTTAACTGCAACCCCGAGACCGTCTCGACCGACTACGACACGTCCGACCGCCTGTACTTTGAGCCGCTCACCTACGAGGACGTCATGGACGTCATTGACGTTGAGCGTCCCGACGGCGTCGTGGTGACACTCGGTGGCCAGACCCCGCTTAAGCTGGCACGCATGCTCGAGGAGAGCGGCGTCAACATCATGGGCACCAAGCCTGATGCCATCGACTTTGCCGAGGACCGCGAGCGTTTTGCCGCCCTGCTCGACAAGCTGGGCATTATGTATCCGCCGGCGGGCCAGGCAACCTCGTTTGAGGAGGCCGAGGCCGTGGCCGCGCACATCGGCTACCCGCTGCTGGTGCGTCCGAGCTACGTGCTGGGCGGCCGCGGCATGATGATCGCCTACGATGCCGAGCATCTGCGCGATTACATGGCCGAGGCCGCGCGCATTAGCCCCGACTACCCGGTGTATCTGGACCGCTTCCTGGAGGGCGCAATCGAGTCCGATGTCGACGCCTTGTGCGACGGCGAGGAGGTCTACATCGGCGGTATTCTGGAGCATATCGAGGAGGCCGGTATTCACTCCGGCGACTCCGCGACCTGCATCCCACCATTTAGCTTTAGCGAGAGCCTGCAGGCGAAGCTCCGCGAGACCACGCGCCGCATCGCGATAGCGCTGGGCGTGCGCGGCCTGGTCAACGTGCAGTACGCCATTAAGGGCGAGACCGTTTACGTGATCGAGGCCAACCCGCGCGCAAGCCGTACCGTGCCGTTTATCTCCAAGGCCACCGGTGTGCCGCTCGCCAAGTGCGCCGCACGTATCATGGCGGGCGATTCCATCGCGAGCTTGGGCTTGCCGAGCGACGAGCGTCAGCTGGACTGGTTCTGCATGAAGGAAGCCGTTATGCCCTGGGGTCGTTTCCCGGGCGCCGACGTTATCCTGGGGCCCGAGATGAAGTCGACGGGCGAGGTCATGGGCATCGCCAAGAGCTATCCCGAGGCATACGCCAAGACGCAGCTGGCGATCGACTACAAGCTGCCCGACCCGAGCGCCGGCAAGGTATTCATCAGCGTGTGCGACCGCGACAAGCGCCACATCCTTTCGGTCGCGCGTATCCTGCGTTACCTGGGCTTTGACATCTGCTCCACCGAGGGTACGGCGCGCGTGCTGCGTGGAGGCAACGTGACGTGCGAAGTCGTGGAGAAGATCAGCGGCCCGCACGACGGCGAGTGCCCCAACATCGGCGACCTCATCGCCGATGGCAAGATTGCGGTAATCATCAACACGCCGTACGGTCCGGGCTCGCGTGGCGATGGCTACCTGCTGCGTACCGAGGCCGTGCGCCGCGGCGTGACCTGCGTGACGGCGATGTCTGCGGCCAACACGTACGTGAGCGCCATCGAGGCCGTGCGTGAGGACCAGCAGGGTCACGGCAGCGCCAACGACATGGGCATGGACGTCATCGCCCTGCAGGACCTGCCGCAGCACACGGTATAGTTGACCTGGCCGGCCGGGGCGGGAGGGGCCGAGATTTCCCCCTTTCGCTCCGGCTGCAAGCAGAGTCGCTCAGGAGGAAACTCGGCCCCTCCCGCCCCGACGCACTGTGTCTAGACGGATTGCACTCCCCCTGTTTTTAGAGATAAATACCATTTAGCGGTGATATTCAACCGTTCAAGATATTATGTAATGGCATATTACGTCATATGACGTAATATGCCATTAGCAGTCAAGGATGATTGTCTGTGTTCAAGTCGAGAAAGGGGCAAAATGATTAAACTGTGTCGCGTCGATAGCCGGTTAGTGCATGGGCAGACCGTGTTCTCTTGGTATCCAACGCTTGAAGCAAACGCTATTCTTGTGGTTTCAGATGAGTACGCCGCAAGCAAAGAGCGAATTCAAGCGCTGCGAATTGCAAAACCCGCTGATGCCAAATTGGTTGTCAAAAGTGTAGAAGATTCCATCGTGGCCCTTAACGGAAGCGCGGTGGATAAATACGAGCTAATTGTTGTTGCGGGAAATGTACATGACGCCTGTGAAGTTGCGCGTGCGTGTCCAAAAATAACGTCTGTGAATTTAGGCGGCGCTCGACCGTTGGGGGATAGCGTAAAGGAGCTTGGCCCTGCTGTGCGCCTTTCCCAATCCGATATTAATGAAATTAAGAAAGCCATGGCTGATGGAATCGAGTTCGAGGTAAGGCAGGTTGCCAGCGAGAAAAAACGCATCGTAACAAGTTTTGATTTGTAGGAAGAGGGAGAAATATGCTGCTTCAAGCTTTTCTGGTTGGTCTTGCCGCTGCGATAGGTCAATCGGATTATTTACTCGGTACTGCGATGGTCGAGCGGCCGATTGTCCTCGGAGCGATTGTCGGTATTTTTTTGGGTGATATTCCGACTGGCGTTATTGTTGGTTTCCAGCTCGAACTCGCGTTCATGGGGGTCTGGCAGGTTGGTGCTGCCGTGCCGCCCAACGTAATTGTTGGTTCAGTTTTGGGAACAGCCTTTGCGATTACTATGGGTGCGGGTCCCGAGACCGCTCTGACTATTGCTATGCCCACTGCGGTGCTTGCCGGCATGTTTGACAGCCTTATGTATAGCGTTGTTACGCCTCCTATGGCTGTCTGGGCTGATCGTGGTGCCGAAAAAGACGACCCCAAAACGATTGCAGCCGCTATGTGGACCAATGGAATTCTCTACATCATTGCGCTTGGCTTGATTTGCGGCGTGGCTTTTTACGTTGGAAATGATGCTGTTCAGGCGCTGATTGACGCCATTCCTGATTGGCTTACGAATGGGCTTACGATCGCAACGGGTATTCTGCCCGCGCTTGGATTTGCGCAGCTTATGTCAATCCTGTCCACCAAGGAGCTGAGCTTCCTATTCTTTGGAGGCTTCTTGCTGAGTGCCTATCTAAACATTCCGACGATCGGTATCGTGGCGTTTTCGCTGATCCTGATTGGGATTCTCGATATGGCTCACATTTTTATGCCTGCCAGTGCGGCGGTCGCTAAGGAGGTTGACGATGACAACGAATTCTAATGATGTTCTTGAGCTCTCGCCGGAGTCAAATAAATCGACCGATAAGAGAATAACCAAGAAAGACTTAAAGGCGTTATTTTGGCGTAGCTTTCCACTCAACATCATGTGGAGCTTTGACCGACAAATGAACGTTGGTTTCTGCTACGACATGATTCCGGTAATCAAGCGGTTATACGATAAGCCCGAAGACCGGATCGAGGCATATAAGCGTCATCTTGAGTTCTACAATATTCAAGTTACGTTTAATCCTCTGGTCGCCGGCATTGTGGCCTCCATGGAGGAGGAGAACGCCAACAATCAGGACTTTGACACCGCCTCAATTAACGCCATGAAAGCATCGCTTATGGCTCCGCTTTCCGGTATTGGAGATTCACTGATCGCCAGTACGCTTCGCATGATTGCGACGGGCGTTGTGACAGGACTTTGCCTTTCGGGCAGTCTGCTCGGCCCAATCCTGTTCCTGCTTCTTTATAATGTCCCAACGATCCTGATCCGCTGGTTTGGGCTTCAGTATGGTTATTCGCTTGGCAGTGGCATGATTTCGAAGCTGAACGATTCTGATGTAATGCACAAAGTTACGTCCGGCCTGGCGATTGTGGGACTAATGGTAGTTGGTGGAATGGTGGCGACCACCGTTGCAGTTACCACTCCGCTCGCTCTTAACTTCGGCGACACCGCGTTTAAGTTGCAAGAAACGCTCGATGGGATATTCCCGGCTCTTTTGCCGCTCTGCGCGTTCGGGATCATGTGTCTTTGCAATAAGAAACAGGTCAAAAATATTTGGCAGATTGTGGGCATTCTCGCTGCGGGTATTGTGCTCGGCGCCCTGGGGATTTTGGGCTAGAGAAGGCGTCCATCTTTTGAGATCCTGAACTCGAAGGACGATGCGTCAGCTCGCCAAACGGTTTTTGAATAGTGGAGCGGCATTTCATCGCAGGCATATGTGACGTGCTCGACAACGCTCACGGGGGCTCCAACGATATAACCGAGAAGGTTTGCTTCTTGGAGCCCCGCTATTCCTGCGGTGATTTTGAGCTTCTCAATACCGGTTGCGATGCTGTAATGGTTGGCGATCAGGTCGAAAAGACTGGCATTGTCTGTGAGAAGCTCCAGTAGTCCGGGTAGAGTGCCCTGCGTTGCATAAACGGTGTCGATAGCGCAGGGGGCATTTTCGATATAAACCAAGCGCGCAACTCGTTGCACTGCGGTTCCGTTGTCAATTTTTAGCTCCCGTGCAATGTGGGCATCAGCCTTGATCAAGCCTGTTTCCAAGATGGACTTGGTTGTTTTATCGCCGTATTGGGGGTCGGAGCTCAAATTGAAAATGGTGCTTGTTCCTCGTTTCAGGGTGATCTTCGATGGGTTTACGAATGTTCCCTTGCCTCGCAGGCGGTAGAGCAAGTTTTGGTCAATGAGATTCTGTACGGCGCGTCTTACGGTGATCCTGCTTACTTTGTATTGCTTGCAAAGCTCGGTTTCGGTGGGAATCTGACTGCCGCCGGGGAGTTCGCCAGAAACTATTTTCTTGAGGATATCGTTTTCAACGGTCTGATAGAGAAGCTCTGGCTGAGTGAGCTCGTCTTTTGCTGCAGGCATGGTGGACCCCTTGGTCTTCAGTTTCTTTAGTACATAGATATACGACAACTGAGGACATCATAAGCCGTTATCTCAAAAGTTATGAAATATCGATTTGGCGTTATCGCCGAGAGGGGATTTAAGATGGGCAGACAATACGACGAGGCGTTGATTGGCGCCATCTCCGGTCGCTCGTTTATAACCGAGAAGAGGGGGCTCGAGGTTCAAATTCGTCCGGTTCCTGATGATGAAAGAGAGCATGTGCTTGACCCACGAATTCTCGAGGTATCCCGCAAGAAGATGCGGAATGTTAGCATGTCTCCGAGCTGGACGAGCCTTATTGGAATGCGTCATCGCCCGGATAAGCCGACATACCGCCTACTCGATGGTGAGGTTCAGCGCGATGAGATCCTCATGGAGGCGGCCGATCGCTATATAGATTTATTCGTCTGGACGCCACCAAATCATAAGGAGGCAAGTCCAGCGCTTGTTTACCTGCATGGCGGCGCGTTTATGGCGGGGAATGTTCTGCAATTTGAACATCAGCTCGAGTTCATCGCTGAAAAGTCTGGTGCAGTGGTGGTTTATCCGGAATACCGCTTGGCGCCGGAGACGGCATTTCCCGGGCAGATCGAGGATTGCGTTCTTGCTCTTGATTATGTGCGCGAGCATGCCGGGGATCTCGGAATCGATCCTCATAAAATAATGGTCGCCGGCGACTCCGCGGGAGGAAGCCTTACTAATGCGTGTGTTCAGCTCAGGGGTGCTGGAGCTGTAGCCCATGCCTTCGAAATCTATCCTGAAGTCGACCTTGCGGGCGAACAGGGCGAGGGATATGAGGATTTTCCTGCGATAGCCGACCAAGAGGACGTTGCGCGTTTTCGCATCGACCATCTTCGCGATTCGGACGGCCCGATGGTCGAACTTTGTGCACACGGAAAAATGTCTCCTCATGACCCGTTGATTTCTGCGCTAATGCTTGAGGACTGCACTGATTTCCCCCCGGTGACTATCGTGACATCCGAATACGATCCGCTTCGTATCCCCGATGAAAAATGGGCTACAAAATTACGGTCTTCAGGAATCGATGTCGAGGTCATCGAATATGCCGGATGTGACCATGGTTTCTTCGATCATTTTGGCGTGTACCCGCAATCGGAAGACGTGTGTTTGTTGATGGCCGAGAAGCTTAAAGAAATGGCTGCACAATAACGTCTCTCGGCGATAAGGGACTGAAGTCGCTTGTGTTTCTGCGTTCGTGGTTCTCAGTCTGATTATAAAAATGAGGCTTGCTCCTTGCCCGAGTGGGTGGGGAGCAGTTTGTTTTTTTGTAGCGATGCGAGGCGAGTGCCGCGCACTTTAGATCGCCATTTTGCTTCGCTGTATACCACTTGGCGTAATAAAAGAGGCAAGGGCGGTGCGAGGGCCAACAGTCATTCTAAGCTCGGATTCGCATCCTAAAAGGTTGTTTCGGTTGCGCGGTACAATATAGCAAAAAAGAATGATAAAATGAATTCGGAAAAGAATTCATTTTTAGGAGGTATGTATGCCTGCTTTGCAGATGCTCGACAACCTTGTTCCAATTAGCGATTTCAGCCACGGTAAGGGCTCGGCTGCATTTTCGAAGGTTGGGGACGACAATCCTGTTGTGGTTCTCAAACACAACAAGCCAGCGTTTGTGATTGTGACACCTGATGAATATAGGGAAGCGAAGCAAGCGGAGGAGGACCTCGCCTTGTTAACGTTGGCACTTAAGAGAGTGGCTGCGGCAAGTGACGATGCGCTTGTTTCTCTGTCTGATGTTATGAAAGAGCTGGGTGTGAGCCAGGACGAACTCAATCAGATGGATGAGGTCGAGTTTGAATGAGTGGGTACGAAGTCGCTTTCTACCCGGATGCTCTCAAGGATATTAAGCGTCTGGACGGCTCCCAACGAAAGATCGTCCTTAAGGCTATAGAAAAAATCAGAACGAACCCATTGCCGCAGAACGAAGGTGGATTCGGCAAGCCTCTTGGAAACAAGGCAGGTACGGATTTGACTGGCTTTATGAAAATCAAGCTCAGGGGAAGTGGCATTCGAATCGTGTACCGCCTCATCAGAATTAAAGAAAAGATGGCCATCGTAGTGGTAGGCGCTCGCGAAGACATGGAAGTCTACCGAACTGCTCAGAGACGAGAACTCGATTTCGAGAAATGGGCGGAAGAGAATATCTAGCTTTAACGACGCACGACGAGTGAGCGTTGGTGGGGCCCTGACGAATTAGATTCGTCAGGGTTTTTGCTGAACCAATTGCCTTTCAGCCTCCGTTAACCTTTCCAACCAAATCAGCCAACGTACGTCATGGCAATCCCCGGTAGGTCGAAGGTGCTCTGCGGCGGCCCGGTGTTTTCATCTGAACGACTTTGCGTAGCAACCGGAGTGAAGATGAAAACACCGGGCCGCCGCAGAGCACCCACAGACCGCAGGGACGGGAGCAGCTATACTACTCTCAGTAGTTAAGGGTCGCGGATCCGCCGCGTCACCGCTCTCAACAGGAGGTCTATGTTTATGGCAGATCAAAAGCCGGTTGTCGGGATCATCATGGGTTCCAAGTCCGATCTGGGCGTTATGGAAGGCTGCACCGCCGAGCTCGAGGCGCTGGGTGTGCCCTATGAGCTCGTCATTGCGAGCGCGCACCGCACGCCGGCGAAGGTCCACGAGTGGGCTTCGACTGCCGCCGATCGCGGTATCAAAGTGATTATCGCCGCCGCCGGCAAGGCCGCTCACCTGGGTGGTGTCGTGGCTGCCTTTACGCCGCTGCCGGTTATCGGCGTGCCTATGAAGACGAGTGACCTGGGCGGTATGGATTCGCTGCTGTCGATGGTGCAGATGCCCTCCGGCGTGCCCGTGGCCTGCGTTGCCATCAACGGTGCCAAGAACGCCGCCATCTATGCCACGCAGATTCTGGGTGCTTGCGACCCCGAGTACCGCAAGGTTATCGAGAAGATGAAGCAGGAGATGGCTGACGCCTAAGCGTTCCGCCGTTTCACCGCAGTATAAGGAGAGCCATGTCCGATTATCAGGGAAAACGATTCAAGGCTTCTCAGATTCCCGATCCGTCGAAGCCGGGTGCTGCCCATGCGGCGCAGCAGGGTCGGACATCCTCTCCTCAGCAGCCGCGCGCGCCGCGCCCCGTGACACCGGCGACGCATCGTCGACAGGACGCGCCGGCCGCATATCGTCCTTCGTCTTATAGCTCCGCTAAGAAGCCGCCCCGGTCTTCATCGCATGCCGCTCCGTCGGATTACACCGAGCCGCCGCGCAAAAAGCGCCGCTCCATTATTCCCATTCTGCTCATCATCATCGGTATCGGCCTGATTGTCGCCGCCGCCGCTATTTTTATTAATGCCCAGATTGGCTATAAGCAGGCGAGCGATTCGTATCAGAAAATCGAGAAGCAATATGTAAGCGATAAGGACGCCAGCGGCGTGCCGATTATCGACTTTGATGCGCTTGCTCAGACGAACCCCGAGATTGTGGGTTGGATTTACGTGCCGGGAACCAACATCAACTATCCCGTGGTGCAGACCAACAACAACTCCAAATACCTCAACACGCTGTTCGACGGAACGGCTAACGCGTCCGGTGCCATTTTCCTGGATAGCGATGACACCGCGCCGGGAATGGTCGACCAGCAGACCACGATCTACGGCCACCATATGAACGACGGATCGATGTTCAACGTGATTTCGGATACGACTGACCAGGCAACGTTCGATAGCATTGAATATGCGTACTACATCACGCGCGATGCGACGTATAAGCTGCGCCCGCTGGCGACCAAGGTGGTCGAGGACACGTATGCCAAGGCGCGCACGACCAATTTTGAGGGCGACGACGGACTCAAGAACTACCTGTCCGAGATGCTCGACGGCGCCTCCGCGGTGGCGAGCGATGCCACCGATCGTGCCGCTTCGGCAACTAAGGTTGTAACGCTTGTGACCTGTCGTTCGCTGTCGCTGAGCAACACACGCGCCGTCATGGTGCTCACGCCGGTCGAGGAATAAGTTGTTCGAGAGTAGCTAAAAAGGCCCCGTCCCAAATTGGCTACTCGACGACGGTAAGGGAGAAATGATGCTCGAGAGTGGCAAATTGATGCCTTCGATTGATGCTTGGCTGCGCGAGGCCAAGGCCGATGCTTCGGCGGCAGGCTGTGGGATGTATCTGACGCATAACGGTGTGGTGCGCGCGACGCCCAAGGCCGAGGTGCGCGGAGTCGAGACCGATGGCGTGGCGCCAGGCCACAGGGTGGGCGGCATGGTCTTTGACTACGACGCCGAAAAGGTACGGTCTGCTATCGAGGCCACGCGCGCGATGCCGGGTATCGGCTATGTGCGCGTGTGGCTGGCAAGCGGCGAGCTTGCCGTAGGTGACGACATCATGCTCGTGCTCATCGGCGGGGACATTCGCCCACACGTGGTCGATGCACTGCAGGCGCTCGTTGGCACCATCAAGAACGAATGCGTGAGTGAGGTCGAGCGCGAGGCGTAGAGGCTTGCGTCGATAGAGGGATCGTTTATAAAAATGCCCGCCGGTACGTGTGATACCGGCGGGCATTTTGCGTTTTGGGCGCGGTGAGCGCTACACGCGCGTCGCATCCTTGGGGCTCATGGTCATGCTCTGGAAGCGGTTTTCCATGTACTCGTTATCGAAGTGCTCTCCGTAGAACTGTGCGACGGGAATGTCCGGCTCCGTGCCGTTAACGCGCTGGTACCAGTAGTCGAGCGACTGCAGCGTCATGACGCCGTCGACCAGCATGATAACGGTAAAGATGACGGTGGCCGAGTAGCGGCTCTTCCAGGGGATCTTGTTGATAAGCTTAAGCAGCCTCGGCAGCAACAGCTTGATCCAGATGAGGCCGCCCAGGCCCCACAGGCAGGCGAAGCCCGTGCAGGTGCGTCCGCCCGTGAGGACCACGAGCGGATCGGGCAAACCGAACAGCGTTATGTGCGAGTAGCTCCACGAGACCACGCCAAACGCGGTCTGCATAAACCAGCCCACGAACACCTCAAAGCTGGCGCCGAGCAGGGCGCTCACCAGGAAAATGATGATGGGGTTCTTTTTGTAGAAGCGGTTAAGCACCATGGTCATGAGCACGGCGCCAAATCCGTAGATGGGGCTGAAGGGGCCAAACAGCATGCCGGCGCGGTTCTGATAGACGCCCGGGTCGTCGACCGTCATGTGCCAGATGTCCTCGGCGATCAGGCCGAGTATGCAGCAGACAAAGAACACCCAGAACAGGTTGAAGTAGTTGAGCTTGATGTAGCCTTCGCCGGTTTCATCGCGGCCGAGCATGCCCTCGGCGGCGGCGTCGCGGTCGAGCATCTCCTGCAGGCGGCGCTGCAGTTCGCGCTCCTGACGCAGCGTGGGGTCGACGGTTGCCGAAAGTGCAACAAGGATGCCGAGCTGGATCGCGGGACGCAGCAGGAAGGGCCCGATGCCCTGGAGCATCACGTCGACCAAAAGCTCGACGACGGTGAATGCAATAAGGATGTAGGACAGGCGGGCGGCGTTGCGGCGCTGGTTTTTGATAAGGTCCAGACCAAAGATGATTAGGATGACGGCACTTGCTGCAGAGAGCATGATGCCGGCGACGATAAGGCCGACTGCGACGAGCGTGTTGTCGCCGAGCTTTTCGGTGGCGTTGCCGTTAACAAGTGCCGTGATGACCTGCCACATAAAGGCAGCGACCGACGGGAGCGTGCCCACGCCGGAAAGGATGCACAGGACAGCGTACACCTTAATGATGAGGGGGATCTTCTTGACCTCCGTGGCGCTGGGGACGCTGGGGTCGAGTTCGTTTCGATCCATACAGAACCTTTCTCGCTTTGTTGTAGGTTATAAGGATACGCCGCCGACCTGCCAAAAGACAGGACGAACGTCCCAATTGCAACAATGTAAGCCCTAACGGCGGGCGAGACGCGCCGCAACGGAAGCATGCGGGATCGTCGGTCCCGAGGCGATTGCCCAATAAAATGTTTGGCTGCAAAACGGATTATAAGCTCGGTGGGCTTTTAAAAAGCGCTGCTCATGCGCTGAGGAGCACGTCGCGCCGTGCGTATAATAAGGCGGGTAACGCCAAAAAACGAGGCTCTGAGGGGATACCATGTCTCAAGAAACCATCCGCGCGGCCGAGCGTGCCGCGGGACAGGTGAACACCATGTCGACGTATGATCCGGACTCCGACCAGCTGCATGAGGAATGTGGCATTTTCGGCGTATGGGCGCCCGATCGCGACGTGGCTCGACTGACGTACTTTGGCCTGCGTGCACTGCAGCACCGTGGCCAGGAATCGGCGGGAATCGCCGTGGGCGACGGCGGCACGGTTATGGTTCGCAAAGACCTGGGACTGCTCGATCGCGTGTTCTCCAACGCCGACCTGTCGACGCTCTCCGGCCAGCTGGCCGTGGGCCACGTGCGCTATGGCACCGCCGGCGCCAAGAGCTGGGAAGCCTCGCAGCCGCATCTTTCCACCATCAACAGCGTCATTATCGCGCTTGCTCACAACGGCACTCTGGTCAACACCGACGAGTTGCGCCGTCAGCTGATCGAGCTGGGCGTGCCGTTCCTCTCCAATTCGGATTCCGAGGTCGCGACCAAGCTTATCGGCTACTTCACCCAGCGTACAGGCCATCTGCGCGAGGGCATTCGCAAGACCATGGAGCTCGTGCGCGGCGGCTACGCCATGACGCTCATCAACGAGCAGGCGCTCTACGCATTCCGCGATCCACACGGCATTCGCCCGCTCGTGCTGGGCAAGCTGGTGGACGAGGGTCTGGACCAGGCCGATGCCGCAGCCGTTTCGCAGCTGCCGTCGCAGGACGGCGCCGCGACGGTCGACTCCGCCGTCCGTGTCACGCGCGCCGGCGGCTGGGTCGTTGCTTCCGAGACCTGCGCACTCGACATCGTGGGTGCCGAGTACGTCCGTGACGTCCGTCCCGGCGAGATCTTGCGCATCAGCGCCGAGGGCCTGGTATCCGAGCAGGGCGTGCCTGCAGCCGAAGAGCCCGCAAACTGCATCTTTGAGCAGGTCTACTTTGCCCGCCCCGACTCCATCATGAACGGCAAGAGCGTCTATGCCTGCCGTTACGACATGGGTCGTCAGCTGGCACATGAGGAGCCCGTCGAGGCCGACCTGGTCATCGGCGTGCCCGACTCCGGTTTGCCGCCCGCGGAGGGGTATTCGCACGAGAGCGGTATTCCCTTTGGCGAGGGCCTTATCAAGAACCGCTACGTGGGTCGTACGTTTATCGAGCCTACGCAGGAGCTGCGTGCCATGGGCGTGCGTATGAAACTCAACCCGCTGCGCGACAACATCGAGGGTAAGCGCCTGGTCGTCATCGACGACTCCATTGTGCGCGGCACCACCATGGTGCAGCTCGTCAAGATGCTGCGCAACGCCGGCGCCAAGGAGATTCACATCCGCATCAACTCGCCCGAGGTCATCTGGCCGTGCTTCTATGGCATCGATACCGACGTGCAGTCGCAGCTTATCAGCGCCAACAAGACGGTCGACGAGATTTGCGAGTATATCGGCGCCGATTCGCTGGCCTTCCTTTCGGTCGAGGGCCTGCTTAAGGTCATGCCCAAGGGCGGCTACTGCGACGCGTGCTTTACCGGCCGCTATCCCGTGGCGATTCCCGAGAGCTTTGGCCGCGACAAGTTTATGGAGGGCTTTAAGCCCCGCAACCTGGACAAGCCGCTGTACTTTGACGACGACGCCGTGGTCGAGAAATACGACGACCGCAGCTGGGAAGAGGAGCACGGCGAGGCCTAAAACCTGCCATATGGGGACAGGTATATTTTGGTAGGTTTTACCTGCTGTTTTGTTGATATGACGGCGGGTGCTGTTATGGCACACGCCGAAATGAACGCAATTATGAGCACCGTTTGGCGCCCGCGCGGCGCCACGGTAGTGGGAGAGGAAGGCTCAGATGAGCGACAGCAAGCATGTGACGTACGAGGACGCCGGCGTCGATACCGCCGAGGGCGGTCGCGCCGTCGACGCGATTAAGCAGATGGTCAAGGACACCAATCGTCCCGAAGTTATCGGCGGCATCGGCGGCTTCGGCGGCCTGTTCTCGGCCGCCGCGCTTAAGGATATGGAAGACCCGATCCTGATCAGCGGTACCGACGGCGTGGGCACCAAGCTCGTGCTCGCCCAGATCATGGACCGTCACGAGACGGTGGGCCAGGACCTGGTCGCTATGTGCGTCAACGACATTCTGGCTTTGGGCGCCGAGCCGCTGTTCTTCCTGGACTACGTTGCCATCGGTCACATCGAGGCCGAGCACATGGCAAAGATCATCAAGGGTGTGGCCGACGGCTGCAAACTCGCGGGCTGCGCGCTCGTGGGCGGCGAGATGGCCGAGCACCCGGGCGTCATGGCTCCGGCCGATTACGACCTCGCCGGCTTTACCGTGGGCGTCGTCGACCGTCCCAAGATGCTCGATCCCGCGAACGTTCGCCCGGGCGATGTGATCCTGGGCCTGCCTTCCACCGGCGTGCACTCCAACGGCTACTCGCTCGTGCGCAAGGTCATTGGCGTCGACGGCATCAAACCGGGCACGCCCGAGGCCGCCGCTAAGGCCGAGGAGCTGAGCCGTCCGCTCGAGGAGCTCGGCGGTGCATCGCTGGCAGACGCCCTGCTGGCCCCCACGCGCATCTACGTCAAGCCGATCCTGGAGCTGCTGCGCGGCGGCGCTCCGGTGCATGCCATTGCCCATATTACCGGTGGTGGCATCACCGAGAACCTCAACCGCGCGCTTGCCGACGACGTTGATGCCGTGGTCACCCGCAACGGTGCCGAGATGGGCTGGGACGTTCCGCCCGTCATTACCTACGTGTCGCGCCAGGCCGAGCTTGCGCCCAACGAGGCTTGCAAGACCTTCAACATGGGCGTCGGCCTGTGCCTGATCGTCGCCCCCGAGGACGAGGCTGCCGTGACCGAGGCTCTGGTCGCGCTGGGCGAGAAGCCGTTCCGCGTGGGCGAGTGCGTCGAGGGCTCCGGTGAGGTCGTGTACTCCGATGAGCGCTAACGAGCGGATGACTGCCGCCGAGGGCCTGGGCTTTGTGCCCTACACCCGTCCGACCGGCACCGATACGGCCGAGCCGCTTAAGATTGGCGTGCTTATCAGCGGCTCGGGTACCAACCTGCAGGCGCTGATCGACCTAATCGCCGCCGGCAAGCTCAACGCCTCGATTGAGCTCGTGGTGTCGAGCCGTCCTTCGGCCAAGGGCCTACAGCGCGCCGAGCGTGCGGGCATCCAGACGCTCACGCTGTCCAAGGATGTCTATGCCGACCCCATCGCGGCTGACGAGATCATCGCGCATGAGCTGCTCGAACGTGGCTGCGAGTACGTGGTGATGGCCGGCTATATGCGCATGGTGCACACGCCGCTGCTGGCGGCGTTCCCCAATCGCGTGGTCAACCTGCATCCGGCGCTGCTGCCGAGCTTTACCGGTGCCCATGCGATTGACGATGCGTTTGCGCGTGGCGTCAAGGTGACCGGCGTGACCGTGCACTTTGCCAACGAGATTTACGACAACGGCCCCATCATCGCCCAGCGTGCGCTGGCTGTCGAGGAAGGCTGGGACGTCGACACGCTCGAGGAGCATATCCACGCGATTGAGCACGTGCTGTATCCCGAGGTCGTGCAGATGCTCGCCGACGGCCGCGTCCACGTGCTGGAGAGCGGCAAGGTCGCAATTGATGCGCCCCGCGGCTAGCGGCGCACAGTACAATTTAGTTGAGTGGTCAGGGTGGTCATTGGCGCCAAGGCGCGCGTGACCACCTTTTGTTTTGGGTGGTCATCGGGGACGTTCCTGAATGACTAGGTGAGAGAGGTGAGCGCATGGCGGATAACGAAGCGCTGTTTACGCCTGAGCTGGTGTTTTTTGATTGGGAGTGTGCGACGCCGGGTGAGGTGTTTGCGCAACTCGAGAGTGAGCTTGCTCCGCGCGGCTACATTGCCGACGGTTGGCTCGACGCCGTTCGCACGCGCGAGGATGCCTATCCCACGGGTCTTGCCATGCCGGCGGCAAACATTGCCATTCCGCATACCGATCCGGGGTTTGTGGCCAAGCCCTATATCGCGGTGGTGAAGCCCGCCGCGCCCGTGACATTTAACGCTATGGCTGGCATGGGCGCTCCGGTGCCGGCGCAGATCGTCATCAATCTGGGCATCGCCGAGCCGGGCGGTCAGGTCGAGGCCCTGCAGGCGCTCATGAACATCTTTATGGTCGCCGATGCCGCAGCCGACGTGCTCGGCCAGACCACGCCGCAGGGCATGGTCGACGCCATCCGCCGCCACTTCTAAGGTGGGGCTAAGCCGGCACCTAGGGACGTTCCTTATGTGCCGGCACTTGGGGACTGTCCCTAACTGCCGGCTGCCAGAGCTGTCCCCTTTGCACCAAAATGGTGCAGATTAACCTGTCCCCAATGCACCAAGCGTGCCGCGGGGGCTGCGTTGTGACACAATGGCGTTTGTTCGATTCGTTATGCGAAAGGCCAACTATGGCAAATAAGAAAAAGAATCCCGCACCCGAGCCGACGCCCGAGCAGCAGGCTCGCGCCGCCTCCAGCTCTCGCAAGAAGCAGCGCAAGACCCGCGTGTCCAAGACCGTCAAGATCGTTCTGGTGGTCATCGGCGTGCTGGCGATGTTGCTTTCCGTCTCGGCCATGGCGTGCTCCGGCCTTATGTCGCAGGCTGAGGACACCTCGGGCTACAAGCTGACCGGCGGTGTTGCTGCTACCATCAACGGCACCAACCTCACCGAGGACACCGTGACCAAGCAGATCATGAGCATGCGCACGTCCTACGGCTACACCAAGGACAAGGACTGGGCGCAGTATCTGGTCGACAACGACCTCACGCCCAAGAAGTACCGCAAGCAACTCATCGACTCCTACACGCAGCAGATTCTGCTTCAACAGGCACAGAAGGAGAACGGCGTGACGGTGTCGGACGAGGAGGTCGAGAAGGCTTGGAAGGACGCGTGCAAGAGCGCGGGCGGTGCCAAGGCCTTTAAGAAGACCCTCAAGACCTACGGCTATACCGAGGACACCTACAAGGACTCGCTCAAGGAGAGTCTGGCGCAGCAGAAACTCAAGGATGCCGTCGCGCCCACGAGCAAGCCCAAGGACAGCGAGATCGTCGACTACATCAACGAAAACCTGTCCAGCTACAACGACGCCCGCCGCTCGTCGAACATCCTGATCAAGGTTGATTCCGACGCTTCCGACGAGGACAAGGCTGCCGCCAAGGCCAAGGCGCAGGAGTGCCTGGACAAGATCAACTCCGGTGAGCTGAGCTTTGAGGTCGCCGTTGAGCAGTACTCCGAGGACACCGGTTCCAAGGAGAAGAAGGGCGATGTGGGCTGGGATAAGCTCACCACCTTTGTCGACAGCTACCAGACGGCGCTCGAGGGGCTCAACAAGGGCGACGTGAGCGAAGTCATCGAGTCGACCTATGGCTACCACATCATCAAATGCACTGACTACTTCCATGTCGATAATCAGGTCGATGACATCAACCAGGTGCCCAAGGCCATCAAAAAGTACGTTTCCAACGTGGTGAAGACGCAGGCGGCCAGCACCGCGTACAGCGAGTGGCTGGAGCAGTACAAGAAGGATGCTGACATCACCGTCAATCCCATGCCCAAGGACGTACCCTATAACGTGAGCCTGAAGGGCGTCACCAAGAGCTCGACCGACGATTCGTCGACGACTGAGTAATCATGGGGCGGTGCTCGCGCGAGTGCCGCCCACGCTATTAGAGAGGATTTGCAGATGACCAACGAAGAGCTGCAGAAGGAAATGATCGCGGCCATGAAGGCCAAGGACAAGGTTCGCCTGTCCATCATTCGCCAGGTTAAGGCCGAGGTGAAGAATATCGAGGTCAACGAGCGCCGCGATGTGACCGAGGAAGACGTCAACAGCATGATCAAGCGTCTGATCAAGCAGACGAGCGAGACGCTGGAGATGTCCATCAAGGCCGGCACCGACCAGGAGCGTACCGACAACCTGACCGAGCAGGTCAAGATTCTGGAGAGCCTGCTGCCCGCGCAGGTTTCGGGCGAGGAGCTCGAGGCTCTGATCGAGCAGGTCATCGCCGAGCTGGGCGCCACGTCCAAGAAGCAGATGGGCCAGGTCATGGGAGCACTCGGCAAGGCCACCGGCGGCAACTTCGACAAGCCGGCAGCGGCAAAGATCGTCGGCGCAAAATTGGCGTAAGTGCCGGCCGACACATAGTTGATGTTGAGGGGCGCTGACCACGAGGTCGCGCCCCTTTTTTGATGGCAGCTGAAGGGCACTCATTGGGGACAGACTTAAATGAGTGCCTGCTCATTGGGGCACTCATTTAAGTCTGTCCCCAATGAGTGGGCGGAAGATTGCGGGTTCTTTACGGGAATGTAGTGTGGGCTGCGGAAACGTGGTTCTTTCCGTACAATAGTTCAACTCGTGTAAACGCAGGGAAGGGACATTCATGGCAGACATGATCGAGATCAAGCATCTCAACAAGTACTTTGGCGACCTGCATGTGCTCAAAGATATCAATCTCACCGTCAAGCGCGGCGAGAAGCTCGTAATGATCGGGCCTTCCGGCTCGGGTAAGTCGACGCTCATCCGTTGCGTCGATTATCTGGAGGAGCCCACGTCGGGCGAGGTCGTCATCGACGGTACGCCGCTCACCAAAAAGAACCACCTGGAGATGGCTCGCAAGTATAGCTCCATGGTGTTTCAGCAGTTCAACCTGTATCCCAACATGACGGTGCTGGGCAATCTGACGCTCGCGCCCATCAAGCTGCAAAAGAAGAGCAAGGAGGAGGCGACCGAGATCGCCATCGCCGCGCTCAAGCGCGTCGGCATGGCGCATAAGGCCGGCGAGTATCCGCAGAATCTCTCGGGCGGTCAGCAGCAGCGCATCGCCATCGCCCGTGCCCTGTGCACCAAGCAGCCCATCATCCTGTTTGACGAGCCGACCTCGGCGCTCGACCCCGAGATGGTCCAGGAGGTTCTGGACGTTATGATTGAGCTCGCGCAGGAGGACATCACCATGATCTGCGTGACGCACGAGATGGGCTTTGCGCGCCAGGTGGCCGACCGCGTCATCTTTATGGAGGACGGCCGCATTCTGGAGGAGGGCACGCCCGAGCACTTCTTCGATAACCCCGAGAACCCGCGCTGCCGCGAGTTCCTGTCTAAGATTCTGCACTAGGCGCGGTGATAGACATGACGGATATGACGAGGGCGGCCGTGTCGCGCCGTCACTTTTTGCATCTGGTTGGCGCCGGCATGCTTTCGCTGACGGGGACCGCGCTTACCGGTTGCGGTAACTCCGCCAGCGGCGAGGGCTCCGACAAGGGGTCTAAGCTTGCGGCCATTAAGTCGCGCGGCCATCTGAATGCCGGCGTTAAGAAGGATGTTCCCGGTTACGGCTATTACGACACCGCCAAGGGCCGCTTTGAGGGCATGGAAGTCGATTTGTGCTACCAGATCGCCGCTGCCGTCTTTGGCGTGAGCTACAAGGAGGCCCGTGCCCAGGAGCTTGTCGAGTTTACCGACGTAACGCCCAAGACGCGCGGCCCGCTGATCGATAACGGCCAGCTTGACGTGGTCGCGGCGACCTACACCATCACCGACGAGCGCAAGAAGAGCTGGGATTTCTCGACGCCGTACCGCACCGACTACGTTGGACTCATGGTCAAGAAGCGTTCGGGCTTTACCTCGATTGAGGATCTGGACGGCAAGGTCATTGGCGTGAGCCAGGGTGCTACCACGCAGGGCCTGATCGAGCAGATGATCAAGGACAACGGCTTTAGCTGCAAGCCCGAGTTTAGGGCCTTTAGCGGCTACCCCATCATCAAGAGTTCCCTCGACGCCGGCAATATCGACGTTTTTGCCATGGACCGCTCCACGCTGGCCGGCTACATGAACGAGACCGTTGAGCTGCTGCAGCCCGAGGTCAAGTTTGGCGAGCAGGGCTACGGCGTGGCGACCAAGAAGGGCTGCGACCTTTCGGCCGTGGTCGATCAGGTGATTTGCGATCGCCTGGCCGACGGCTGGCTCGACCAAGAGGTCAAGACCTGGGGTCTTGTATAGGCGCATCGTCCAAGGAAGGAATCAAATGCTCGAAGGATTATTTGACGCCGACCGTTGGTCGACGACATTTCAAAACATGGGGCCCTTCTGGGAGGGCTTTGGCGTGACGCTACAGGTGGTCGTTGCCGGTCTGCTGCTGTCGCTGGTGCTGGGCACGCTGCTGGGCGTGTTCTCCACCACCCGTTCGCGCATGCTGCGCGCCATAAGCCGCGTGTACGTGGAGTTTTACCAGAACACCCCGTTGCCCGTGCAGGTGCTCTTTATGTACATGGCCGGTCCGCAGTTTTTGCAAGCCATAACCGGTGCCGACCAGCCGGTGCGCATCGCGCCGTTCGTGCTGGGCTTCTTGGGCGTGGGCCTGTATCACGCGGCCTACATTTCGGAGGTCATCCGCACTGGTATCGAGGCGGTTCCGCGCGGTCAGATGGAGGCGGCCCAGAGCCAGGGCTTCACCCGTGCCCAGGCGTACTGGTACATCGTGCTGCCCCAGACGTTCAAGATCATTCTGCCGCCGCTGTGTAACCAGGCACTCAACCTGGTCAAGAACACGTCGGTGCTGGCGCTTGTGGCCGGCGGCGACCTTATGTACCGTTCCGACAACTTTGTGAGTCTGTACGGTTACCTGCAGGGATACATCGTCTGCTGCCTTATGTACTTTATCATCTGCTTTCCGCTCGCCATGCTGGTGCAGTGGCTCGAGCGCCGCTCCAAGGAGCGTCCGCGCGGCGTGAGCCTGGCCGAGCTGGGGCTCGACAACGTAGAGGAGGCCTAGCGCATGGAAATCTTCAACGCGACCAACCTGCTCTACATTTGGGGCGGCTTTGTTAAGACAATCGAGATCTCGGCGCTGTCGATCTTTTTCTCGCTCATCTTTGGCACGGTGCTGGCGCTTGTTAAAAGCTATGCGCCCCGCCCGTTCCGTATTTTGGTGAGCGCCTATATCGAGCTGTTCCGTTGCACGCCGAACCTGCTGTGGATTCTGTTTATCTACTTTACGGTGCAGGGTTTGGACATTGTGATTTCGACCATCGCCTTTACGCTGTTTACCAGCGCCGTTATGGCCGAGATTGTGCGCGGCGGTCTCAACTCGATTCCGCGCGGCCAGTTTGAGGCAGCGCAGAGCCAGGGTTTTGGCTTCTTTGCCACCATGCGCTACATCATTCTGCCGCAGACGTTTAAGACGATCATTCCGGCGCTGTTTAGCCAGTGCACGACCGTCATCAAGGACAGCTCGTATCTTTCGGGCATTAACGTGGCCGAGCTCATGTACACGGCAAACGTCGTGATGGCCCATGCGATCGACCTGTCGCAGGTGCTTATGCTCTACGGCCTGGTGTTTGCGATGTACTTTGTGCTCAACTTTGGTATCTCGCTGCTGGTTCGCGCATATCAGAGGCGAATGGTGGCAGCGTAGAATGTGGCAAAGGGACAGCCCCTTTGTCACATAGAGAAAGGAATCGCGATGAGCGATCTGGAGAACAAGAAGAGTCCTGTGGTCATTACCATCGCGCGCGACTTTGGTGCCGAGGGCCACGAGATCGGACGCATCCTCGCCAACGAGTTGGGGATTCCTCTGTACGACAACGAGCTACTGGTGCGCGCGTCGCTGCGCGCGGGCGAGTCGCTCGACAAGATGGCCGCCTACGACGAGCGTCTGGCCGTGGAGAACATGGCGTTTCTGCCCGACCGCTACGATGCGCGTTCGTACTCGGACAAGTTGTTCCAAAAGATGAGCCAGGTGATTTTGGACCTGGGCGAGACCGAGAGCTGCATTATCGAAGGCCGTCTGTCCGATTACCTGCTGCGTAACAACCCCAACCATATTGCCGTGTTGGTGACCGCCCCCTTTGAGGACCGCGTCGAGATTGTGCGCAAGAAGCGTGGCCTCAACAAAAAGAAGGGCGCCAAGCTGGTCAAGCAGCAGCAGAAGGCGCGCGAGGCGTTCTACAAGCGCTACAGCGCCGGCAAGTGGAAGATGACGAGCGGTAAGGACATCGTCGTCAACCGCGCCAAGCTGGGCCGCGAAGGCTGCAAAGACGTCATAGCCGCTGCCTACCGCTACAAAGTGGCTCAACTCGAAGGCTAGCCGACCAAAACCACCACAAAGGGGACAGGCACCTTTGTGGTGGTTTTTGTTTTAGGCCGAGGGGAAGGCCTTGGCGGCAGTGCCTATCCTCGGCTTTTGCAAAATCTCGATCTGTAACACCAAGCCAGCGAAAAAGGCTCTAACTGTTACAGATTTAGATGAACCGTTCGGCCGTCAGCCCAACGTCTTGATCTGTAACACCAGGCGGCATATTTGGTCTCTTACTGTTACAGATTGAGATGCGGCGTGGGCGGCCGGCACAATATCTCGATCTGTAACAACTGCAGGGCTCAACGGACTCCAGCTGTTACAGATTGAGACAAAACGATCAGGCAAGTCCAAAACCACCACAAAGGTGCCTGTCCCCTTTGCGGTGGTCGGGCGGCCGGCATAGAAAAAAGTCCCCGCCGGGCGTGTGCTCGACGGGGACTTTGCCGTTTGGTGGCTAGCGCTGCAGGTGATTACTCGCCCAGCAGGCTCTTGGTGATGGAAGCGGCGGCCTTCTTGCCGGCGCCCATCGCCAGAATGACCGTAGCGGCACCGGTGACGATGTCGCCGCCGGCCCAGATGCGGGGATCGGTGGTCTGGCCGGTCTCCTCGTCGGCAACGATGTAGCCCCACTTGTTGAGCTCCATCTTGCCGCCGATCTTGGCAGCGAAGGGGTTGGCGTTGGTGCCGATAGCCGAGATCGCGACGTCGCAGGGGATCTCCTCGATGGCGCCCTCGATGGGCACCGGGCGACGACGGCCGGACTCGTCGGGCTCGCCGAGCTCCATCTTCTGGACCTTGACGGCGCACACGGAGCCGTCCTCGCCAGCGACAAACTCGAGCGGGGAGACGAGCGGCAGAACCTCGACGCCCTCGGCCTTAGCATGGTGCAGCTCGGCGCGACGGCAGGGCATCTCGTCCTCGGTACGACGGTAGGCGATGATGGCGTGCTCGGCGCCCAGGCGCTTGGCGGTACGGACGGCGTCCATGGCCACGTTGCCGCCACCAAAGACAACGACGTTCTTGCCGTGCTTGGTGGGGGTGTCGTACTCGGGGAACTTGTTGGCCTTCATCAGGTTCACGCGGGTGAGGTACTCGTTAGCGAAGAAGACGTTGGGCAGGTTCTCGCCGGGGACGTTGAGGAACTTGGGCAGGCCAGCGCCGGTCGCCACGTAGATGGCGTCGAAGCCCTGCTCGAACAGCTCCTCGGCCGTGGCCATGTTGCCCACGACGGAGTTGTACTCAAACTTGACGCCCATGTCCTCCAGGCCGTCGATCTCGCGCTTGACGACTGCTTTGGGCAGACGGAACTCGGGGATGCCGTAGACCAGCACGCCGCCGCCGGTGAAGAAGGCCTCAAAGACGGTAACGTCAAAGCCGTTACGGGCGAGCTCGCCGGCGCAGGTGATGCCGGACGGGCCGGAGCCGACGACGGCGACCTTCTTGCCGTTCTTGGGGGCCATCTTGGGCGTGGAAGCGAGCTCGGGGCGGTCACCCAGGAAACGCTCGAGCTGGCCGATGGCCACGGGCTCGGACTTCTTACCACGGATGCACTTGCCCTCACACTGGTTCTCCTGCGGGCAGACGCGGCCGCAGATGGCGGGAAGCATGGAGTCCTCGCGGATGGTATCGAGAGCGCCGCCGAAGTCCTTCGCGCGGATCTGCTCGATAAAGCGGGGAATGTTGATGTTGACGGGGCAGCCCTCGACACAGAACGGCTTCTTGCAGTTGAGGCAGCGCTCGGCCTCGGCCAGCGCCATCTCCTCGGTGAAGCCCTTGTCGACGGGGCGGAAGTCGCAGGCGCGCTCGGCAGCCGGCTCCTCGTTATCGGGGGTGCGGGGCGACTTCATATCGGCAACGAAACGACCGTTAACTAGTGGCATGCGCAGCTCTTTTCCTCATAAGCCTTGAGGGACTCGCCCTCTTCGGAACGGTAAGCGGCCTGGCGGGCACGAAGGTCATCCCAGTCGACCAGGGTGGCATCGAAGTCGGGGCCGTCGACGCAAGCGAACTTGGTCACGCCGCCCACCTCGACGCGGCAGCAGCCGCACATGCCGGTGCCGTCAACCATGATGGGGTTGAGGGACGCGGTGATGGGGGTGTCGTACTTCTGGGCGGTGAGGGTCGAGAACTTCATCATCGGAACGGGGCCGACGCAGAAGACCTGGCTCACGGCCTTGTCCTGCAGCAGACGCTCCAGCGGAGCGGTGACAACGCCCTGCTCGCCGTAGGAACCGTCGTCGGTGGTGATGTGGATGTGGTCCTCGTCGAGGAGCTCGCGGAACTGGTCCTCCATGAGCAGGAGGTCCTTGGTGCGGGCGCCCATGATGGCGTGTACCTCGTGACCGGTCTCGACCAGGTGCTTGGCGACCGGGAAGGCAATTGCCAGGCCGACGCCGCCGCCAATGACGGCGCAGGGGCCCTCGGCCATCTCGGTGGGAACGCCCAGCGGGCCCACGACGTCGCGCAGCGACTCGCCGGCCTCGTAGGTGGACAGCATCTCGGTGGTCTTGCCGATCACCATGAAGATGAACTCGACCCAGCCCTCGTCACCGTTCCAGCCGGCCAGGGTAAACGGGACGCGCTCGCCCGTCTCGTTGGCGCGAACCATGAGGAACTGTCCAGCGTGCGCATGCTTGGCGATTGCGGGCGCCTCGATGCGGAACTTGAACACCTTCTCCGAGAACTGCGTCTTCTCCAGGATCTTATACATAGAACCCCTCTCTTGTTAGGGCGACCGAACCGTGCCTCTACGGAAATGGACGGTAGCCCGAGTAAAACCGTACGTGCACAGGCGTTGTGCAGACATACGGTGCAAATTATACCCTCATGGACATGTCGCTTACGTGTATCTTCGGCGGTTGGGAGCAGGGTTTATCCACTTTGGCCTACCAAATAGGGACAGGTTTATTTTGGTCAGTTTTATCGGGTAAAACGGCAAAGGGGGCCGGCCTCGGGTTGTGATGAGGCCGGCC